>CAZHLC010000016.1:12080-16614 GCA_964532545.1 uncultured Leptospiraceae bacterium
CGCGGCCCAAAAGATGATGATGACCATACAGACCACGGCATTGATCTGGCAAAACGAGCAGGAGTTTCATGATGATTTCAGCAACTACATTACTGACTGGTGTATTACCTGAGCAGGCTTCAAACTGGGCCAAACCAGTAGATGACGTCTTCTGGATAGTCACCTGGGTCTGCTTTATCTCTTTTATATTGGTTGAAGGTTTACTTTTCTACTTTATCTTCAAATACCGCCGTAAAAAAGGCGAACCAGATAAGAAGACCCCCTTCATTACTCACGATACCACTCTCGAGATAATATGGACTGTTGTACCCACAATTGTGGTTATGGTAATTTTCTACTATGGCCTGGTCACTTATCTTGATATGCGCAATGTTCCCAAAGATGCCCTTGAGGTTAAAATAACCGGTAAACAATGGTCTTGGGATTTCTCATATGAGCATAAGGGTAAGACAATCTCTGGCAATACCAACTCATTCTGTGATGACACCAAGCTGGTAACAAAAGTCGACTGTGAAAACGCCGGCAAAAAATGGAACCAGGGCGATGCGATTAAACTTCCTTATAACAAAAAAATCAAATTCTGGATGACTTCAACAGATGTGCTGCACAGCTTTTACATTCCTGCTTTCAGGGTGAAACAAGATGTTGTGCCCGGTATGTACAGCTATCTGTGGTTTCAGCCAACCAAGAAGACGCAGCCCGGCCAGACCTTTGATGTATTCTGTACTGAATACTGTGGTAAAGACCACTCGGGCATGCTGGCCCAGATCGAAGTAGTCGATGAGCCGGTTTTTCTGGCCTGGCTAGATGGTAAGGCACCTAAAGAGACAGGCGATGGGCCCATTGTAGGCAACGTAGCTGAAGGTTCAACCCTCTTTAAAAAGAAGGCATGTATCGCCTGTCACAACCTGGCCGGCCAGCGTCTGGTGGGCCCACCGTTGAATGGCCTCATGGGTCGCAAAGAAAAGCTGACCACTGGTAAGACCATTACCATTAATGAAGAATACATCAGAGAATCAATTATGGATCCTGCGGCAAAGGTGGTGGCTACGTACCCACCCATGGCAGCCCAGAATCTGACCAAGGTTGAGGTTGAGCACTTAATTGCCTACCTCAAGTCTCTCAAATAGGTATAATTTCTAATAGCTGAAGGAGCAATAACAATATGAGTACCAGCCTGAATAGAATGCAACTTCTAAATCAAAACTACCTGGCCAAGCTGGGTATCTATGAATGGTTTCGTTCAGTAGATCATAAACGTATCGGCATCATGTTTCTGGTGAGTGGTTTAATTACTTTCGTCATCGGCGGTATTTTTGCACTGATCATTCGAACTGAGCTGATTGCCCCGGGGCAGACAATCATGACGCCACACCAGTATAATGTGGCCTTCACTCTGCACGGTACAATCATGATCTTTCTGTTTATCGTACCGGGCATTATCTCGTCATTTGGCAATGTGATTATGCCTATCATGATTGGCGCACCTGACGTGGCCTTTCCCAAACTGAATCGACTGAGCTTTCAGCTATGGATGATCGGTCTGGTGATCATTCTGATCAGCCTTTTCAACTTCAGTGGCGAAGGCGGGGTAATTCGGCCTGCCGATACCGGATGGACGTTCTACACACCCTATAGTGCGCAGACCTCAGCCAATGTGCTGTTAATGGTATTCGGCGCATTTGTACTGGGGTTTTCATCGGTAGTAACGGGTCTGAACTTTCTGGTTACCATTCACAAAATGCGCGCACCCGGTATGACCTGGTTTCGTATGCCTCTGTTTGTCTGGTCAATCTACTCGGCCTCAATCATTCAGGTAATCGCTACCCCGGTAATTGGTATCACTCTGTTACTGCTGATTTTCGAACGTACTTTTGGTGTGGGCTTTTTCGACCCCACTAAGGGCGGTGACCCGGTTTTATTTCAGCACTTCTTCTGGTTCTATTCTCATCCGGTAGTGTACATTATGGTTCTGCCGGCCATGGGGGTTGTTTCAGAGATTATTCCATGCTTCAGCCGCAAACCCATGTTTGGTTACAAGGGTATGGTCTGGGCCATGGTAGGCATTGCTGCCATCAGCTTCATTGTATGGGGCCATCACCTGTTTCTTTCAGGTCAATCGACGGCAGTAGGTGTTGCGTTTTCTTTTCTGACATTTCTGGTAGCCATACCAACGGCCATTAAGGTTTTCAACTGGTTATCAACGCTCTACAAGGGGCAGATCTGGCTGCGTACACCGATGCTATATGCGTTAGCTTTTATCTTTCTGTTTGCTATTGGTGGCCTAACCGGTGTCTTTCTCGGAACCCTGGCCCTCGATGTACCCTTACATGATACCTACTTTGTAGTGGCTCACTTTCACTACACCATTCAGGGTGGTACGGTGATTTCACTCATGGGTGCCATACACTACTGGTTTCCGAAAATGTCGGGCCGTATGTATAATGAAAAGTTTGCATTGTTCGCCTTTTTCTTCACTTTTATCGGTTTTAATCTGACCTTTATACCGCAGTTCATCATGGGTCTTCAGGGTATGCCCCGTCGCTACTTTGACTACCTGCCACAGTGGACGAATTTCCACTTTATTTCAACCATTGGCTCATACTTGCTTGGTCTGGGTTATGTAAGTGGCCTGATCAACTTTCTGGTAGCCCTGCGTAAGGGTGAAAAGGCCGGAGACAACCCATGGGGTGCAAAAAGCCTCGAGTGGCAGATTAACACTCCCCCGGGAATCTATAACTTTGAAAAAGAGCCTGTAGTCGACAGCTGGCCCTATGATTACGGCCAGGAAGGAGAAGCCAAATGAGCACTGATGCGCATGCCGAACATCACGATGGCGAACATCACTTAGACCCGAAACTGGTCTACAACATGTCGAAGCTGGGCATGTGGCTGTTTCTAGCCACAGAGATTCTGCTTTTTGCCGGCCTGTTTGCTACCTATTTCGTATTCCGCTACAAGTACCCAGAAATGTGGAAAGAGTCGCATTATGCGCTCAGCATTCCCATGGGGGCTGCCAATACGGTGCTGCTGCTGGGTTCAAGTTTTACTGTCGCCTGGGCCGTTGACGCCATCAAGCAGGGTAAGACCCAGCTGGTCAATTGGCTGCTGATTGTAACTATTGCCCTGGGCGCCACATTCATGGTGAACAAATACTTCGAATACAGCCATAAAACTCATGAAATTAATCTGAGTAAAAAAGCTATTGATCCAACTTTGACCAAGGCCCTTGAAGATAAGGGCAAATGTGATGCAGCTAACTGTAAGGTTATTCCGTTTAACCCCAGTTCAATCGGTGCACCCACTAAAGAAAAGCCGGTTTTTGCTAACCTGTTTTTCTTTCAATATTTTATCATGACCGGTATTCACGGTCTGCATATTCTTATTGGCCTGGGTCTCTTTACGTGGATCTTACTTCTGAATTTCAGAAATAAACTCAATGCAGCCTGGTTTACACCGGTAGAAATCGGGGGCCTGTACTGGCACCTTGTTGACCTGATCTGGATCTACCTGTTTCCCATGCTGTATCTGGTGAGCTAAAAGAAGGAGATATTAATGTCTAGTCACGAAAACGAAGCGCATGAAGAACATCATTCTCATCTTAAGACCATGGTGGTCGTATTCGGCTCACTGCTGGTATTAACCCTGGTTACAGTTCTGGTGGCGCAGTTTCCTACCAGCTCTGCGGCCCTGAACATTACCATTGCCATGGGCATTGCTACTGTAAAGGCCGGTCTGGTTGCCTTCTATTTTATGCATTTAAAATGGGAAGATAAGGTTATTAAATGGTATTCGGCTGTTTCTTTTCCGCTGATTGCCCTGATGCTCGGTTTCGACATCTGGGATCTTGCGATGAGAATGGCAGAGAAACTCTATATCTTCTAAATAACTATAGTTGATAGCGCCTGCCGAAAACCGTAAAGCCGTAGCCATCTGGCTGGGCCTATGCTGCTTCACAATCTTCGCGATTGTGGTGGTCGGCGGTGCTACCCGTCTTACAAAATCTGGTTTATCAATCGTTGAATGGGCCCCCATAAAGGGCAGCCTGCCACCCATGAGTGCTGCTGATTGGCAGGTTGAATTCGATAAGTACAAGCAGTTTCCTGAATATAAGCTCAAGAACAAGGGCATGACCCTTGAAAACTTCAAGTACATCTACTGGTGGGAATGGTGGCACCGCTTATTGGCCCGCATGGTTGGGGCTATTTTCTTCTTACCTTTTCTGTATTTTTTTATTACGAATAAGATTTACCGTGAACGCTGGCCCCGTTTTGTCGCAATGTTTTTATTGGGGGGCTTTCAAGGCTTCTTAGGCTGGTACATGGTGAAAAGCGGGCTGGTGAAAGACCCCTCGGTGAGCCACTACCGCCTGGCCATGCATTTGAGTCTGGCCTTTGGGCTATTCTGCTACATGCTCTATACCATAATGAGCCTGTACCGACCGAAAAAGGCCCGCATGGCTACGGCCAAAAGCCGGCGCTGGCTTCTGATTCTGTTGGGCATTATCTGTTTGCAGATTCTTTACGGGGCCTTT
>CAZHLC010000017.1:0-15461 GCA_964532545.1 uncultured Leptospiraceae bacterium
AATAGCGATATCGCCATTAACCGCGCGGTTGAAATGTACAAATACCAGTGTGATGATGTACAGCCCGGTCAACCCTTCGCAACGTGGGAGACTGAACTCTTCTAAGTATTACTTTTTCTTCTCACCCTTGAATTCGCATTCATAGTCAAGGCCGGCATCACCTGGCAGAACTAGGTTTCAACCAGACGCCACTCGGCTTCATAGTTGAGGCCCAGGGTAATGATTCGCTGCAACAGGCCTGCATAGTCGCCACCGGTAGCAACGAACGATGAACACATTTCTTCATCTTCGGCCACATCGGCATTGGGGTTGGCTTCTAGCACGTACAGCTCACCTTCTTCGGTCATGCGCAGATCAACCCTGGCATAGCCGCTGAGACTCAGCGCCCGGTAGACCCGCTTACCCAGTTTGTTAATACGTTTGGTTACCGTTTCAGGAATATCTTTAACCGTCTTCAGGTCGATGCCCAGTTTTTTCTGGTAGGCCCAATCCCATTTTACCTTGTAAGTCGCAATGCGGGGCGCTTCTTCACGCAGGTCACCAAAGACTAACTCTTGCACCGGTAGAGTCTGCAGGCGTCTATTTCCTAAAATTGAAAGGTAGAGTTCGCGGCCATCTATGTATTCTTCGGCCATGGCATGGGTTGAGAGCTGCTCATGCAGATATTGCACCCGCTCAACCAGCGACTTCTCATTGGTTACAAATGATGATTGCGACAGACCATAAGAGCCATGCTCAACCAGTGATTTAACAATCATGGGATACTTAAGGTTTTTGGGGGCAACAATCTTCTTGCCCATACGAAAAACCGCAAAGCGAGGCGTCTTGATGCGGTGATAAGTGAGTATCTTTTTGCTGAGGGCCTTATCGTGGCCAATAAGCAGCCCGCGGGGGTTACAGCCAGTATAGGCCTGTTTCATCAGCTCAAGATAGCTGGCCACATGCTGGTCATAAACTGAAACGCCGTGAAACTCTTCGAGCAGGTTAAAGGTAATGTTGGGTCTGAAGCTGTTGATCTTGCGCCGAATGACGCCGAGGTCGCTCGATACACCCAGCACCTCGATTTCATGCCCTACAGACTTGAGGGTTTGAACGACATCATATTCAGTTTTAAAATCGAGAATTTCTTTGTCAGAGTACCCTTTAATCGATTCTGGCGGAACCCCACCCTCAGGAACCAGAACAAGTACTTTTAATTTTTTCACATAGGAACCCTGTGATGGCCTCTGTTAAGATAACTGATCGTATGCACACTCAGCAAAACGGCCAACTCAAGCTTAATCTCTTCTTCTTGTTTTTCGGATCTTTTAATTTCGAGCTTTAGTTCACGACAGCGCAGAATCATGTCTTGAATCATCTGATCAACGGCATAGGCATGCTCACCGGTGCCACGGGCACAGGTTCGCCTTAATTGGGGTCGAATTCGCTGTAAAAAGGCCGCTGCGCTGCGTTTTTTGTCAGATGCACCGCTGTTTTTGCGGGGCGTCAAAATGCTGTTTTGCGGCACACCAAAAATACGTTTCAGCTCGCGATCATAGACTACCGGCACATCAATACCGTGGCGTTCACGTTTTTCTTCATAGTATTCACGCAGAGTCTGGCGATTCTTCGACAATGGCTGCAGGCGCTCTTTTGACACCACTGCGGGTTTTTTGCCGGCCAGCTCACCCATGAGTTCATCTACATATTCAAGTTTTTTCAATGCCGGCCAGTCTTTATAGCGTACCCGCCAGCGTGAATTGGGCTGCAACCACACTGCAAAGGTTTCAGCAAAATCTTCAGTAGGGTGACTCTGTGAATACCACCAGTCAAGATGCAGCACGTGGTTTTTGCTGCGTGGCCTTGGTTTATAATCTTCAGGATACTCAACCGCAGCAGAACCAAATTTCTTACGCCATTCTTTGCGCCGCCGCAGCCTGAAGGCTGTGTCAACCGCATGGCCGGTTTCATGGCGCAGTAGCTGCATGCAAGAGCGCCGGCTGCCGCCTTCAACCTGAAATACCTGATTGTCTTCAAGTTTCATAAGGCGGGGGTGGGCCAGGTAAAAGGGTACCGCGATACCGGGTACCCCATCGGGTGAGAACCATTCATCTGACAGCCAGCAGTGAGGCTTCAGCTTTATATTTCGTCGGGCCAGCTCATGATGAAGCTGGTTAATGCGGGTTTCAAGCCAGGTGCCCGGCAAACGCAGCTTGAGGTCACAGAGTCGCAGATCAAGCAACTCATCATCGGGCATATCTTGCCAGAAAAACTGTGGTTCTGCCTCACTCATGATAACCGGGGTGCTGATAAACTCAGTATAAAAGAGGTCGCAGTCAAGTAAAAAAGCCTAATCGGTAAGGCGCACCAGCCGGCCATTCTCACGGCCGCGGGCCAGCATGGCTGCAAAGAACCAACCGCATGCTGCCATGTAGAGAAGGTTCAAACCAAAGATCAGGGCCATGTTGGCCCATGAGAAGGTGCCGTTATTAAGCAGTGTGCGCATGGCCTCCATCACGTGGGTGACCGGCAGGGCCAGACAGATGGGTTTCAGCCAATCGGGGTAGACTGACACAGGGTAGAAGATGGCCGCAAAGGGCTGCACCAGAAAGGGGACCCCCCAGATAAGGCTCTCGGCTGCATGGCCCCAGCGCAGCAGCAGACCGGTGGCAAACATGCCCATGGCGTAGCCCAAAAGCAGCAGGTTAATCAGCAGAGGTACCATGTAAAAACCAAACACCGTAGCATCGTAGGTGTACATTACCATGGCTAATACCAGCATTAGAATCATGATGAAGAAGGTTTTGATGGTGGCGTAGGCATAGGCTGAGGCCACCCACTCCCAGGTGCGCAGGGGCGAGATCACCAGGTTGAGAATATTGCGCGACCACAGCTCTTCCATAAAACCCAGGCTGATGGCCTGTTGCGAACGGTATAATACATCCCAGAAAATAATGGCAGATAAAAGCATCAGCAGAATGTTCTGCAGGTTACCCTCGGCATTCTTGCTGAGATAGATTGATAAGAAGCCCCAGACCAAGAGCTCAAGAGTGGGCCAGAATACCAGATCAAACATGCGCGCCGGCGAGCGCAAATGTAAAACAAGGTAGCGGCGAATCATGGTAAATATACGTCGAGTCATCGTTTTTCTGAGCGGGCTAATTCAATAAATATTTTTTCAAGCGATTTCTTTTTAAAGTGGCTGCGTACCTGTTTAGTGGTGCCCTCGATTACTTTTTTGCCATGATGCACAAAGGCAATACGGTCACAGAGTCTCTCAACTTCGGCCATGTTGTGTGATGTATAAATAATCGTTAGCTGCTTTTCTTTTTGTATCTGCTTTAAAGTAATCTGTACCCGCTCAGCAATATCGGGGTCGAGACTGGCCGTCGGCTCGTCGAGAAACAAGACCTCAGGTGCATTCATCAGACTCTTACACAGATTAATTCTTGTTTGTTCGCCCGATGACAGTGAGCCGTTTACCTTGTTTTTCAGATGGCTAACCTGAAACAGACCCAGCAGTTCGTCGATCTTCTGCTCTGCGTTTTTTACACCATAGAGATCGGCATAAATTTTAAGGTTAGTAATGACTTTCAGATTATGGGGCAGCTGAATATAGGCCGATGAAAAATTGATACGGTTGTAAACTTCATTGTCTCGCGGTGAGGCACCTAGAACACGAATGGTTCCCCCATTTGCTGAGAGAATACCCAGCATACAGTGCATGGCCGTGGTTTTGCCTGCACCGTTGGGGCCCAACAGGCCAAAAACCTCGCCTTTGTTGACACTGAGGCTGAGGTCTTCGATGGCTACGGTTTTGCCAAATTCTTTTCGCAGATTGTGAACTTCAACCACCGGCATGAGTTCACAATGAAGTTAAAAATTCAGCGCTCAGCTAAGATTTTTTGATAGTTGCGATCATTTGGGCCAGCTTTTTGCGGTTGAGTGCTTTGAAGGCCTCAAGGTAATCTGCAGGCGGCAGCAGGCTGGTGAATTCAGAGAAACTCAGGTTGTTGTACTTCTTTGATTCGCGCAGCTGGGCCAGCTTTGGCACCCACCGAATCTGCTTATTAGTTTTATTCTTGTGCAGCAGAAAATTGCTGCGCAAAACCAGGGTTACCATCTGGGTTTTTTTATCGACTTTGTAGTAGGCATCGACCTCAAGGGTGGCCCGCAATTGGGCGGCCGCGTCGCCGCCATCATTGCGGCTGACGCTTTTCAACGGGTAGCCTCTGAAGGCCTCTACCACCAGATCGCCCTGGGTTGAAAAAGAGTCGGGCATTTTCTGCGAGCCGGTTTTTCCTACAAATTCTGATAATAGATTCTTTGACAAATCTTTGCTAATTTTTAATTCGCCGGGTTTATATTGCACAACCAGGCTGGGGTCACCTGACAGGCTCTTTTTCATGCGGGGATACGATTTGCAGCCCACCAGAATAAGGGCAAATAGAACCAAAATAGATACAAGACGGGTTTTCATGGTCAGACCATACCTCTGTAGTGACTGCAATGTCAAATAAAAGAGGGGTAAGAATCGTTTTCAAGACGTGCACATTGATAAAAAGGGTCGAAAAAGGCTAATTATAGACTATATTGTCTAAAATTAAGGGGTTCACTATGAGCACAAAAACAGATTATGAAGTAGCGGTCATTGGCGCAGGTTTCAGCGGCCTGGGCATGGGTATCAAGCTGCAAAATGCTGGCATCGAGAATTTCATCATTGCTGAAGCCGCTGATGAGGTGGGGGGCACCTGGCGAGACAGTAAGTACCCAGGTGCTGCGGTTGATGTACCAAATCATCTTTATTCTTATTCTTTTGAACAAAGCCCTCACTGGACGCGTATGTTCGCCAAGTCACAAGAGATTCAGCAGTACATCGTAAAGCTGGCAGATAAATATAACATTCGCCCTAAAATCAAATTTAACACCCGAATTGAAAAAGCCAGCTTTGATGAGATCGCCGGCCACTGGATCATTAACACTTCGAACGGTGACCAGCTGACTGCGAAGATGGTGGTGAGTGCCATTGGGCCCTTTGCCGCGCCGTCAATTCCCCCCGTGTCGGGTCTGAAAGACTTTAAGGGCCAAACCGTGCATACCGCAAAATGGAGCCCTGATCTCGACATTACTGGCAAACGCGTTGCCGTAGTGGGCAGCGGGGCCAGTGCCATTCAGGTTGTACCCGCCATTGCCTCGGTAGTGAAAGAACTCAAGGTTTTTCAACGCACCCCTTCATGGGTTGTGCCTAAACTTGATTATGAGTACTCTGAGCTTGAGAAAATGATTTACCGTAACCTGCCCATCGTGCAGCAGCTCAGAAGATATGTTATCTATGGTATTACCGAGCTGTTGGCTACAGCGATTGTGTGGGATACTCCCATGACTTCTTTTATGGAACAGATTGCCCGCCGTCATATCGAGCGTGGCATTAAAGACCCCGAATTGCGTAAAAGAGTTACCCCTGACTATCGCCTGGGTACCACACGCATGCTCATTGCGAATGACTGGTACCCGGCTCTTGACCGTGATAATGTTGAGCTGGTCGACCATTCTGTTGAAGCACTGACTGAGAAAGGTGTAAAAGCCGGCGGCAAAGAATATGAAGTTGATATCATTGTCTGGGCCACTGGATACAAGTCGCCGGCCCAGGGTTTTCCTTTCAAGGTTGAAGGCCGTGGTGGCCTTGATCTGAACGAAAGCTGGCAAGATGGTGCCGAGGGTTATAAGGGTATTACCATTGCGGGCTTTCCTAACCTGTTCAGTTTAATGGGGCCAAACACCGGGCCAGGCCACACTTCGGTACTTGTCTATGTTGAAGCCCAGCAAGACTATATACTGCAGGCCATTAAAACCTGCCAACAGAAGCACCTAAAATCGCTTGAGGTCAAAAAAGAAAGCCAGCGTGAATTCAACGACTTTCTGCTTGAGCGAATGAAAAAGACTACCTGGGGCAACGGTGGCGCCAGCTGGTATTATACCAAAGATGGCCGCAACACTACGCTATACCCCGGCTTTGCCAGTGAGTATGTGCTCGATGTAGCCAGCTTTGACATTGATAATTACAAAGTAGAAGCCTGATAAATTACTTGAGCCTGCTGCAGGGGCTATTCAACATGTCTTATGCTGCAGCGAAGCTCATTAAAAATGGGGCTATTCTGTGCCCCGGTTGGCCTTGTGGCTGGTATTGCGATTTTACTGATTGCTTCAGCCGGTGGCTATGAATTCTTCATTCTTGCCGCCCCACTGGCTGCCTTTCTTACGGGCTATGGTATGTGGTGGTTACTCATCGAGCGCCCCGAAAAGCTTTCACGGGGCCGCGGTGCCCTTGCGGGGGCACTGGCGGGCTTTGTGGCGCATTACCTTTGCTGGTATATTCTTATTCTGTTTCACAATGTATGTTATCATGTTCTGGGTCGTTGCGTTGATTCATTGAACGAGGGGCCCATTGACCCACTAAACGGTCTCTGGGGGGCTCTGGTTTTTTCTTTAATGAGCTTGCTGTTTTTAGGAATTTTTACTGTGGGATTAGGCGGGCTTATTGGTTACTTCTTTGCCCGTTCACAAGAGAAAAGCTGATTACTTGGCTTCGCCAGCCATCAACAATTTGCCAACCTGGGTAGCCAACCGGCGGGGAACCAGTCGCCCGCTGAAAATAAGAATACGATTCAAAATACCCACTTGTTTGTTGCGTCGGCCACCCATCAGAGCCTGATAGCCGGTCTTGGCGACTTTGGCTGAGTCTGAAACATTGAAACGAAAAGCCAGACTACGGCTCATGCCGGCTGTTTCAGCAAACTGTGATCTGGTGGCCCCCGGGCAGAGAGCCATCACATGCACGCCCCTGGGTTTCAGCTCGGCTGCGATGGCCTCTGAAAAAGAAAGTACATAAGCCTTGCTTGCTGAATATACCGCAAACATGGGCACCGGTGAATAAGAGACAATAGAAGCAATGTTCATGATTTTGCCCCCGCCCCGCTCGGCCATGTCTTTGCCGAACAGAGTGGTCATCTGAGTGAGGGCCTTGATGTTTAAATCAATCATACCATCTTGCCACTGGGCGTCGCAGTCGATGGCCTCGCCATGGTAGGCATAGCCGGCATTATT
Organism: uncultured Leptospiraceae bacterium; assembly: GCA_964532545.1. Classification (GTDB taxonomy): domain Bacteria; phylum Spirochaetota; class Leptospiria; order Turneriellales; family CAZHLC01; genus CAZHLC01. The sequence continues at coordinate 7,084 of CAZHLC010000017.1, forward strand.
AATGAGTATCTCGACCTTGATGCCCCGTTTCTTTAAACCGTTAAAGATATTCTGGGCGGCACCTATTTTAGTAAGATCTTTGACAATAATGTTTACCGAGACCCGATGCCTGACCTGTAGAGTGTAGGCGGCCTCTTGCAGTTTGTCTCGGCTGCGGGCTACCAGAATCAAGTCATGCCCTTCTATGGCGAAGCGCCTGGCAAAATCAAGACCAATACCTGAAGAGGCACCGGTAATCAGTGTTAAGGGTTTATTTGGCACGTTTTTGGGCCTTTGACTTTAATTTCTGATTACGTTTGCGTTGCTTAATAACGGCCGGGCGGCCCGGGGTGCGGGCCCGCTCTGCTTCGGGCAACAGTTTGTATAGCAGCCTCACCTGGGGTTCAAGTTTGGCTTTCGACTCGTCTTTTAAGGCTGCGTTCAGTTCACCAATTCGTTTTCTAATACGACTTTTAGCCAGCACCGAAAGATAATTTCGCTGCCAGTCAGTGGTTGATTCAGTTAATTCAGCCAGACCCTCAGCGATTTTAATATAGCCATGAGTGAGACGCAGTTGACCGTTTTCTAGAAAGAGTTCGGGATGGTTTTCTTTCAGGTAGACTGGTAACTGTACCGCTCTTGAGCGTATTCCTTTGAGGCAACCATAGATATTACCAACAAGGCCGGCCTGCATTGCGACCGAAGTATTCACGTCTCGAATACTGAATAAATTAGCCAGCTTGTAGCTGGCATCAAGCAGCTGCTCTTCGATGCCGGTAAGCAGGGCTTCTGTTCGCTGGTTAATTTCGATAGACTTACCCTTCACCTGGTAAATGCGGTTGAGGTTTTCGGCAAACACCCGCTGCACAAAATGAAACCTGCTGAAATAAATTTCTGCAGCTGCTTTTAAAACAATAAAAACGGCCATCGAGATATTCAGGTTTTCAACGAAAATCTGCACCAAAAGTGCTATAAAGGCGGGTACCATGGTGAAAGCCGTGTGCAGATGAACCAGGTAGGTTGACAGTACTGAATGGTCGCGAGCCCATTTTTTGGCGGCTTCAACCTCATACCAGATATTTCTGAATACCAGATGCCGAAAAAGATGATAAAGCAGGGCAATACCCATCAAACCAACCAGCGGCCAGCTGAAGTAGCCAAAGAAGGCAAACATACCCGAGTCATAAGCGCAGACGCCATCGGCCCGGCAGGCCTTGTAGAACCACCAGCTATAAAGAAGCAGAACTCCGATCAGCACGCCAAAAAAGTGTATGCCCAGCCAGACCTTTTTTAGAATCTCATCGGCCCCCTTGTTGTAAGTAACCCAGTAGTCAAAATGCTCAAGCTTGAGCAGCATACTGCCCAGAACGAAAAAGAACTCAACCCAGAATACCATGATAATGGCCAGGGGGTATTTGGCCGCCAGGGCATACCAGAGCAGGCCGATTTGAAACAGCGCAGAGAAGCCAATATAGACTAACGGCCTTCTAAAGAATTTACCAAGGCCTTCAAGTATGGGTTCAAAGAAAATTTCAACATCTAGCCAGCTCACCCGAACAGAGTGAAAAATAAATGCCTTGAGGTCAAATTCTTTTGAATTTTGCCTTGTTTAGATATGGCGATAATAGAAATGGTCTATTAGAGAGATATGGCAGACTTTAAGATTTCAGTTTATGCGGGGGTTTCTGTGCCACCGCCCTTTATACACCAATTTTACCAATTATGGAACTCTCAGTTTCCTGAGCAGATTAAACTAGAGTCAGTAAAAAAAACCGCTGAGACCCTCAGGGGCGAACAGGCTAATGATACCATACTGGTGGCCCAGCATGACGGCCAGTTGCTTGGCTGGCTGGCCCTGCAAAAGCGCGATGAAGACAAACTTTATATTATCATGGTGATACATCCTGATCATCAGAAGAAGGGTATTGGTTCTACTCTGCTTAAAAAAGCACAAGATAACTATGACAGCCTTTATGGCTGGGTGGTTACCAGGGCCTCATACAAAAAGACTGACGGCGGCAAATACGAAAGCCCCCTCAAGTTTTACGAGAAGTTCGGCTTTAAAAAAAGCAAGGCTACCCGCGATGAGAATGGTTTGTCTACTACCGAAGTCAGCTGGCAGAAATAAGCTGGCGTAATCTTTTTTTATCAACCTTGCCGATGGGTGTAACCGGCATTTCAGAAACAAACTCAATGGCTCTGGGCACCTTATAGGGTGCCAGATTGTTACGACAATACTCAAGCAGCTCATCGCTGAGCGCAGCATCAGGGTGGTCTGTTACCTGGGCATAAAGAACCACTTCTTCGTTGCCCATATTCTCAGAGTCGGGCCGGCCTACGATAGCGCAGTAGCTGACACCGGGGTGCTTCAGTATGGTTTCTTCAACTTCAATTGAGAAAACTTTGTTACCACTGACATTAATCATATCTTTAATGCGGTCACATATAAATACAAAACCTTCGTCGTCAATGTAGGCCACATCGCCGGTAAAAAGCCATTTCTTTTCTTCAAAATTCTGCAGGGCCTGCTCATCGCCTAGCTTGTGATAGCCCTGCATAACCTGGGGGCCGCGTACGATCAACTGGCCGCGCTGCTGTGGGGCAAGCTCGGTGCCATTTTCGATGTCGATAATCTTAACCTCGGTGTGGGGTATAGGTACCCCCACACTGCCGGGTTTGAGTCGGCCCGGGGGTGTGCATGTTATACCGGGCGAGGCTTCAGTCATACCGTAGCCTTCAAGCAGCTTCTTACCGATTACCCTTTCTAAAGGTTCTACCATCTCAGCCGGATAGGTGGCCGCCCCCGATAGTGCATATTTTAGAAATGAAAAATCAGTCTGGCGAAAATCTTCACGGTCTAGCAGGCGCTGATAAAGCAGCGGCACTGCAAAGATCAGTGAAGGCTGGTATTTCTGAATATTGCGCATAATAAAGTCAAGGTCGCGCGGGTTGGGTATCAGCACCCAGCAGGCTCCGATAATTGCAGTGTTAAGGCCGCCAATCAGGCCGGCTGTATGAAAGAAGGGCAGTATTGAAAGGCCTGTTTCGTTACCAAGTTCAGGTTTGGTTATGGGTATGCCCTGGTAGATATTGGCTATGAGATTTGCATGACTGAGCATGGCCCCCTTGGGCAGGCCGGTAGTGCCCCCGGTGTACTGTATGGCCGCTGTGTCTGTGGGTTTTATGCCGGCATCGCCCGGGTCTTTGACACTGGTGTTCAAAAACTTCTTAAAACTGATAATACGCTCATCAATACTGAAATTGATTTTCGGGTAGGGTAGTTTGCGCAGCAGGCGGGCAAAGAACTGTTTCACCGGCGAGATGAGATCAAGGGGCCGGGTTACGACAATTAGTTTCAGCTGGTCAAGATTATCAATTATAGTGAGAACCTTATCAACCAGGTTCTGGTCATAGGTGACCAGTACCCGGGCATCTAAATCTTCAAGCTGCTTCTTGATCTCTACCGGCGTGGCCAATGGGCTTAAACCAGAGATTACCATGCCGGCCTTGAGTGAGCCAAATAATGCAATAAGATACTGAGGCAGGTTGGGTAGATTAATGGCGACCCGGTCGCCTTTTTGCAGACCGGCCTCAAGCAGGCCGTTGGCAAAACGATTTGTCAGCTGATCATATTTTTTGTAAGAGATTTTCTCATCAAGAAAAATCATAGCCGGTTTCTGGCCATACTGGTCGACCGAATATTTGAAAGCTTCAACCAGGTCTATATCAGGAATATTAATTGGTTCAAAATGGTTCATTGTATCAGTTTCTGCAGTTTTTGATTTGGTTTATTGGGGCTACCGTTAAATCTATATTCTTTTTTCAGCGAATTGACAAAAAACATGTCAACACGCCCCTTACCCTTGGCTGCAACCTTGCCGCGGTAAGTACAGTTAAAATAGTCTTTGATCAGTTCATATGTCTGGCGAGAGATGTTCAGGCGACCCTGTTTGCCTGAAGATTCCATGCGGCTGGCGGTATTTACCGTATTGCCCCAGATGTCATAGGAAAACTTGTCTTTACAAATGACCCCTGCCACCAGTGGGCCGCTGTTAATACCAATACGCACCTGCCAATAGCGGCGCTTCTGGCGAATACTCTTGATATAATCAAGCATGGCCAGGCCGGCTAACACTGTTCTCACTGCATGCAGCGAGCTAGATGCGGGCACCCCGCCGACCGCCATGTACGAATCACCAATGGTTTTCAGCTTTTCTAAACGGTATTTCTTAATGAGTTTATCAAAGGCCGTAAAACACTTATCAAGCTCAGAGACCAGCTTGCTGGCCGGCATTTTGGCTGTCATGCGGGTAAAGCCCACAAAGTCAGTAAACAACACGCTGGCATTTTTAAAATGTACGGGCTTGACGCGACCCCGGGTTAAAAGCTCATCAACTATCGAGTCAGGTAAAATCTGGGTTAAGATACTCTGGGTTTCTTGCAAACGAACTCTCTGCAGTTCAGATTCTCGTTCGGCCGCCTCAATTTCTTGTGAGATCTGAATATTTTTGAAGCGGGTGCGGGCATCTTCGCTGAAAATCTCACGGCGTAAATCAGATGCGATGCGGTTGTGTATCAGGGCCTTATGATACTCTTGCTGTCTTTCATATACCTCAGACAATGCCTGGTGAATATCACACAGAGTAGAGTTAGAACCTGATTTTTCAGACCAGCCAAGAGCTGTCTGCAGGCATTCGATGGTTTTCTCGAGCTGTTTCTCTTGGCGATAAACATTACCCAGAAGCAGGTAGGTCTGTGCTTTAAGCTCGAGATTTTCGATGTCATTGAGGCTTTTAACGGCCTCATACAGATATTCTTTGGCTTTGGTATAGTCTCGCTTTTTCAAATAGGCTTCGCCCAGGTTTGTTAAACCAGAGACTAGACCAATCGAGAAGCCACTGTCGCGCCAGTACTGCAGGCAGCGTTCAAAGGCCTTAATGGCGCGATCATGTTTGCCCTGTTTTAAGTAGATAACACCGGTGCGCTCAAGCACCCTGAACAAACCGGGGCCATAGCTGATTTGCTGAAACTGGCGAGAGGCTTCGCGATAATACTTTAGAGCATTACTGTTGTCGTCAAGGTTGGTATAAATGTTGCCCTGGTTATGTAACGACCAGCCGATGCCACGCTTGTAATTGACAAGCTGAAAACAGTGATGGGCAGCAAGAGCATTTTCAAGGGCCACATCATAGTTACCAAGAAAGTTATAGGTAAGACAGAGAATGTCATGGGCCGTACCCAGGCCAAAGGTGTTATCAGCCTCACGTAATTTTTCAACGGCTACTTTGGCCTGAGTAACCGCTTCTATCAGTCTGGTGGCCATCATGTTGTGATAAGCATGAGTTCGAATGGCGCAGGCTTCACCATTTAAATAGCCCAGGGTTTTCGCAATTTTTTCAGCTTCGCTGGCCAGCCTTTTTGAGCGTTTGGGTTTGGCGAAGGCGCTTTCGTAGGCTAATTCATTGATCACATCGATATATTCTATCGATTTCTTCTTTGACTTAAGCTCGGCCCAGCGGGCTTCAAGCTTTTTGATTTTTAAAGCGAGATCATCGATTTCAGGTTCAGTAGACATGCTGATTACACTTCGTTTATTCAGATTCTTCTCATTTGTCAATTTCGATTTACACAGAAAGGGGGTGTATTCAAATGTAATTGATGCCCCAGCTTCTTACAGTCGAGCGCACCGATTTTATGATCGAGCTGCCCGTTGATATGATTTTATCGGCGAACGGTGTGCAGGTTTTTTCGGCTGGTAAGAGGCCTGTCAAGCGCCTGGCCAAAGACAACGGTTCAACCGGTGAGGGCCTCAATTCTTCGGCCTTTAATGCCCAGACTGTACAGAAACTGGTTATGAACGGCTATGTTGAAGAAATCAATACACGCCTGGCAGAAATGCTGCGCTCAAGGGCCCAGATTATTGATACTACCAAACTGGTCACGTTTGGGCTGCTCTATAAAAAGATGAACCCCTCGTTGGCCGAGATGATGCTACAATCGCCGGTTATGCTGGCCTATAACCGCAAAAATGCCCAGAACCCCATTCACAGCATCGATCACATTAACAAAGATAAGGCCAACCAGCTGAAGCAGACAAAAGCCGAGGCCTTTGAAGTTATGGCTCTTGAGATACGTGATCTCACTGTGCAGCGTATCATTGCCAACCAAGAGCTGCAAGAAGAAGACCGTCTGATGCAGATACGCAGTCTTGAAAAATTTATTTCTTTTATTGATGACCGTATCTGGTACCTCTATTACATAATTTATCAGACGCCCCTGAAAGATGAGGTCATGAGCTTCTTTGCTGAGCTCATTGATAAGTATCTTGATCGCACCCGCATTGCTACCAACCTCTCACTTGTATTGATGGAGCTCATTCAGAACGCTGAAAAGGCTCACTTTGATCAGCTGCTCATCGAAAACAAGTTGATCAAAGACCCTAAAGATTCGCATCGTTTTCTGCGCCAGCCCCAGAATCGTAAGCTGGTGGTTGAGCTGGCAAAATCACGTAACCAGACCCTGAGAGCCAGTTGGCAGTTTCATTCGGGCCGCGCCGGCGCTAACCTCGAGTATCGCCTTGAAATTCTAATTACAAATCGGGGCGACATATCTCCCATGATTGAGAAGCAACTGGCCATGAAAATGAGCTCTGATACTGCCAATGCTGATCTATCAGATTTTTTTCAAGATAAAACAGACAGTGGGCTGGGCGCTGGTCTTGGGCTTATGTACATGTCATACTTGAAAGACGACTGCCAGAAGGCCGGGGTTAAGTTTTCAAGTCAGATTTTTGGTAACTCTTCTGGGGGAACCACAACTGCCAAATTACAGGTTCTTTTCTAATCTGGCCTGACGCCCGATATCCCCCAAAAGTTCATCGAATTTCATTTTTTTATGGGAACAAGCAGTTTCGCAACCTGCGTCTAACAGTTACTATGAAACATTTATGCATGATTTTACTGACCGTTTTAATGGGCTATAGCCTCAGCGCCAGCGAACCAATCTATGTAGTGAAGATAGACCAACTGTTTATCTATCTTGATAAATCAATAACTCAGGGCCAGAAGGTTGATATTTACCGCAAGATGAAACCAACTGTGCACCCGAAAACAGGCAAGAAGGTAGAGCTTGATAGATACATTGGCTCGGCCCGCATAGCAAAACAAGAAAGAAATTACTCGTTAATCAGCAAGAATACACTTTCAGGGGTGCAGGCTGGCGACTTTATTTTTCCGTCATCGCGAAAAGAGGTTGATTATCTGAATCAGCAGGTTTCACCTCTGGCTGCTAAAAACATTCTGCAACTGGGCACCCGGTACTATCGTCTTGACAGCGAGCGCAACTACAACTTGAATCAACTGAGTTATACCCGTTTGATGAAGAGCACTTACCCTGACCTTCATTTGTATTCAATCGGGGCCAGCCTCTTCTATGGGCTGGCCGATGACCGCCGCCAGTTCTGTAACCAGGCAGACTGTAATCAAACCAGCTTCAATGGCAATGTATTGCAGGGTATGGTTGAGGTAGCCTTTCAGTTTCCCCAGTTTATGCTGATCTATGGTGGTCTTGGCGGGGGATTGACTGACCGCGAAGGCATGGCCTATAACTACAAGCTGGGTCTGCGAATGGGTGATTTCAATAATTTCTATATTGATGCCCATCACCAGCGACTCAGTGATTTTTCATCACGCACGGCCCTGCAGCTGTATTTTCCCCTGGTGTATCGCCTTTCAGGTATTGTCGAGTTTGGTCAAGATACAGTGCTCAGCCGCTCAACTCTTGAAGGCCAGAGTGGGTCTCTTGAAGATGCTAAATCAAATGGCTTCTTTATGGTAGGTTTTGATTACAACCTCTCACGGGTGCTGAACCTCACTGCCCGGGCCGGAGTTTCAGGCCGTAGCACCTCAAGGCTGGGTGCCATGGCCGAGTTTGGTCTGAAATACTACTACTAGACTTACGGGCGGTTATTGATAGCGCCCGGTTCTTGCTCTTTTTGACGAAAAATTGAAACTTTTGCCAGATTCGGCATAGCTGCTCTTGTTTTGCCTGAGTATACTTACTCAAATTCATTTGAAAAGAGGCAATCTATGAAAGTAGCATTTATTGGTTTGGGAATTATGGGCCGTCGTATGGCCGCAAATCTATTGAAAGAAGGTGTAGAGCTTACTGTCTATAACCGCAGTAAAGGCCCAGTACAAGACTTGGTGAGTATGGGGGCAAAAGAGGCTGATACGGCCCGGGCCGCTGCAGAGCAGGCTGATGTGCTCTTTACGATGCTGTCTACACCAGAAGTGGTTGAAGAGCTGGCTACTGGTGAAAATGGCTTTTTGCAGAGTAACAATCAGAATTTAGCCTGGGTTGACTGCAGCACGGTAAACCCATCATTCAGCCGACGCATG
>CAZHLC010000018.1:0-15229 GCA_964532545.1 uncultured Leptospiraceae bacterium
CACAATCACGCCAGCCACCTGGTCAACAGAGTTGAACAGTTTACTATCGAGGGTGCTCTCAACTGTTTTCAGCTTGATATTCTTTTTCTTGTCTGCCAGACAAATGTTGGTTTGAATCTGAATGCGGCTTTTATCTGAGTTCAACTTGTAGGTACCATAGATGATAATATCAGCCTTTGTTTTCTGGCCAATCTGTTCGGCCTTCTGCCTTGTGAGAACTGTATCAGGCTGAATGTTTAATTCACCAGCGGCCCTGTTAATAGCCTCTTCGCTCACTGGCCGGTATTCAAAACGTTTCTGCATGTATTTGCTGGTGGTCTCTTGCAGACTGCCCCGCAGATAGCTGTAGTTTTTTGAGCCTGTGGTATCACCAAAGGGAACAATGGCCACAGAAGCCAGGTCGTCATCGGCTGCCCAGCCCGGGCCTGCCAATAGGGCTACAATAAGTACTATTTGAAAAATACGCATATCGAGTACCATAGATCTGTTTGCCTGGGTTTCAACCAGAATTTCTTCTTGAAATTGAGCTTGGCAAAAACTATAGGGATATATGGGAACAGTCAAACACAGCTTCTTTATTATACTAGCATCATTCATCTTTGCCACCAACCTCTTTGCAGGCCTGCTTGATCTTTTCAGCGATGACTCAAAATACAAGCTGGGTAATCTTTACTATACCCTCGATAAGGCCATCGCTGAGCTCAATGAACAGCTCACTGATGGCCTCGATAAAAAAGTTGAAGACATGAAAAAAGTAAGGCTGGCCATTCTGCCCTTTGTTAACAGTGACCAGAAACGTTCAAAACTGGGGCAAGAAATTGCCGAGAGCCTGCAGCTTAAATTTGAAAAAGAAGGTGATGTAACCCTGTATGACCGCTCAAAGGTTGATGGGCTGGCTGATAAGCATAACCTGAATAAAAACGGCCTGCTTGGCAACCTTGAGCGCAAGCAGATGGCCGCCATCATGGGCACCCACACTGTGGTGGCCGGTAAAATCAAACCCTCGGGCAACAACTACATCGTAAGCGCCCGGGTAGTTGACCTGCAGGCCGATACCGTACTGGCCAGCGGCCGCATTCTGGTCTACGGCTCACACCGCCATACCGAAAAATACAAAACCGCCTTTGATCAAGATTAGTTCACCAAATCGTAATCGCATTTTGGCGACATAAGAAAGGTCTTTACAGACCGCCTAGTGCTTCGCACCATGGCCTAAAGTGGGTGTACCCTGCTTTCTTACCTGGGCACCTCTACTTTTTGTTTAGTCTATATGGAGCTCAAGCCTTTTCAAATCGACGATAGGGTAATGGCCGCCCTCAAAGAGAAGGGCTCAATACCCGTTGATTTCTATAACAAAGAAGGCCAGGTTCTCATTCACAGAAAGCCCGAGGCTTCTCTCGACGAAATCGAAAGACTGCAGAAGTTTTTTGACCGGGGCGTTTATTACGACATTAAAGACCAGCAGCACCTCTTTCTTAAACCAGAAAAGAAGCTGGTACCCCAGGGCCTGAGCGACACAAAACTTTTTGATCAGGCAGCCACTGAACAGCTGCGCGAAAATGCCCGTGAGATTTTTGCCGAGCTGAAAAACAAAAGTATTTCTTCTACCCAGCTGAAAAACACCGGCAGCATGCTGAACGATGTTTTCACTGATTTTGAAAAGCAACCCGAAGTGATGACCGGCCTCCTTAACATCATCGAAGTAACTGGTGATTCGTCTGAATCATACAATACCGAAATATCAGTCAAGCGGGCCGCCGTTTCAATGGCTCTGAAAACCCGCGGCCTGAACAACCGGGCCAAGCTGCGCCAGTCGGGTCAATTACAGGCCAAAGTCAATAACCTGATGATGAGCGCCATCATCTGTGATGTTGGCAAAACTGAAGTTGAAGTTGACCACCAGAACTCTTTAAACCGCAATGATTTTCAGAAAATACAGCGCTACCCCCTGCACTCGTTTCGCTCGGTCTTAATGGCTGAAAGCCTCGAAGCTGAAGTAAAGCGCCTGGTGCTCAACCATCGCCGCCCCCTGCATGACAGCATACCAAACAACAACTACCCTGAGAGCCGCTGGCTTGAAAAATACCTTGCCAATCTCTGCACCAAGGCACCCCAGAAGAGCGGCCTCTATAATGAGCTGGTCTTTCAACTGTCGAATGTGAAACAGCCGCGGGCCTATGACGAAGATGTGAACGTTCTGGCCATTGCATCTGATTTCGCCTCGCTCACATCTAATGTGCCGTGGCGCAAGGCCTTCAGCCCCAAGCAGGCCATCAGACAGATAATTAACCAGTCTTTTTATTCATATAACCCCCGCATTACCCGTGAGTTTCTTGACTATGTCTCTATCAGCCTGAGCGATAATGAAATGATCATCAACCGCAACGACTTTGTAATCATGGCTGTTGAAAGCAGCAAGGGCGTGGTTTTTGATGTAGGCAAGGTCGTCGACATCAACCGCTTTCAAAGCCGGCCGGTGGTTGAGCGCATTGCCAGCATTGATCTTTTTTACACCTATGACTACAAGCTCGGTATTCAAAAACCCGATTGGCGCCATGTCAGGGGCGAAAAACGTTTTTCAACCTGCAATCTTGATCAAGATTTCAGCCGTCGCATAGTCTATGTCATAGACCCGGGCGAAGACACAGACCTTTATAATTTTATTTTTGATCTTACTGCAAAATCTTATACCCCCGGGGGCCCTGATGAATCTCATTGATAAAAAGGTTCTCATCGTTGAAGACGATGAAGACACCCAGCAGCTGATCAGCTTTACTCTTTCTGGCCTGCTGGTGGCCAGCCGCATAACCCCGACAGCCGAAGAGGCCTTCGAAATAATCAAAAATGAACCCAACTATGACCTAATTATACTCGATCTGGGCCTGCCCAAGATGGGTGGTATTGAATTTTTAGAATTAATGAGAAAGGGTTCATCGTTTGAAATTCCCCTGAAGCCCATGAAGATCAAGGGGCAAGATAATACTGAGGTGCGACGCCATTTCGAAAAACAAATTGTAATTTTTAATCATAAGCTGCGGCAGATACCGGTATTGATATTAACTGGCAACCGCGAAACCAACAACGTCAGTGCAGCTCGTGAACTTGAGGCCGTCGGTTATATTGTAAAACCGTTCAACCCCGATTTTCTCAAAAAACGCGTAACTGAAATTCTATTGAAAAAAGATCGCAAAGCAGGCTAATAAACGAGGGCCGTTAAGATCAGGCCGAAAAACGAATCATTTTCGTTACCAAAAAGCCAACCAAGGTGCGCACCGCACTGGCTACAGGCTACCACCTGCCAGGCGTAACCGGCAAACCAGCTGAACTCATTACTGGGCTCTGACTGAATAATCAGGTTCTCAGCGCGCGCAAAGCAGCCAATATTATAGACAACGCCCTGGGGGTTAAAGAATGTATGGCTGTGCTTACCGCTGCGGGCTGCTTCTGCAGCAGGGCTGGTAATCTCAGTAGCGCACTCTTTGCAGCGATAAACGCGCTGCTCTTTTTTTTCTTTCTCAAATTCAACGGCAGTCTTCTCACCCCGGCCATTGCCGGGGCGCTGCTGCATGACAAAGGTCAGCCACCCGGGTTGGGGCTGCACTCTAAGATGGCTTATCAGCAACCAGAGCGTCAACCACCGATGGGTCGGCCAGCGTGGTGGTATCACCCAGGTTATCATCACGCGCGGCAATCTTACGCAGAATACGCCGCATAATTTTACCACTGCGGGTTTTGGGCAGGGCCGGCGCCCAGTGAATTACATCTGGTTTGGCAATGGGGCTGATCTCTTTGGCTACCAGCTTTACCAGGCCGGCCTTGATCTCATCAGAAGGCTCTACCCCGGCATTGAGGGTTACATAGGCATAAATACCCTGGCCCTTCACATCATGCGGAAAGCCCACCACAGCCGCCTCGCAGACATCTTTATGCTCAACCAGGGCCGATTCAACCTCGGCGGTGCCCAGGCGGTGGCCTGAAACGTTAAGCAGATCATCGGCCCGCCCGATGATCCAGTAATAGCCGTCTGCATCACGACGGCACTCATCGCCGCTGAAGTAGTATCCCCTATGTTGTGAGAAGTATGTATCAAAGAAACGCTGTTGGTCACCGTAAACGGTGCGCATCATGCCCGGCCAGGCACCTTTCATGCAGAGATGGCCGGTGGTTTCACCGCTAAGCTCTGTTGATTTATCAGCATCAACCAGGGCCGGCTCAATACCAAAAAATGGCAGAGTCGCCGAACCCGGTTTCTGGGCGATGGCATAGGGCAGAGGTGTTAACAGCACCCCACCGGTTTCGGTCTGCCACCAGGTGTCAACAATGGGGCAGCGCCCCTCGCCTACTATGTTAAAATACCACAGCCAGGCCTCGGGGTTAATAGGTTCACCCACTGTGCCCAGCAGACGCAGTGAAGAGCGATCATATTTTTTTACCGGGTCATCGCCATGGCGCATCAGGGCCCGAATCGCCGTGGGTGCGGTATAGAAGATGGTGATCTTATGCTGCTCAACCACCTGCCAGAAGCGCCCTACATCGGGGTATGTAGGTACACCTTCAAACATGACCGAGGTGGCCCCGTTAATCAGTGGGCCATAGATGATGTAGCTGTGCCCGGTAATCCACCCGATATCAGCAGTGCACCAGTAAACATCATCTTCGCGAATGTCAAAAATGTATTTGTGAGTCAGTGAAGTATAAACTCCATAGCCACCGGTGGTGTGCAGCACACCCTTGGGCTTACCCGTTGAACCAGAGGTATAAAGAATAAACAGCGGGTCTTCTGCATCGCACTGCTCTGGGGCCACATCGGCATCGCCCTCAGTCTCTTTGAGTTTTTCATGATACCAGAAGTCGCGGCCATCTTTCATTTTGACGCCATCACCAGTACGTTCAACCACCAGCACCTTAACGCCAGCATCACCCAGGTCATCAAGGGCGGTATCAACATTCTGCTTCATGGGTATTGATTTACCACCGCGGGTACCAAAATCAGAGGTAATTACAAATTTTGACTCAGCATCGTGCATGCGGTCTTTAATCGATTTAGGGCTGAAGCCACCGAATATTACAGAATGCACCGCACCGATGCGGGCACAGGCCAGGGTGGCAAAGGCCAACTCGGGTATCATTGGCATGTAAAGAGTGATACGATCGCCCTTGTTTACGCCCATGTTTTTCAGTACTTTCGAAAAGTGGTTTACCTCTTCGTAAAGTTCAGCATATGTATAGCTCTTCGCATCATCTAGTTTGTCGCCCTGCCAGATAATGGCAGTTTTGTTTTTGCGCTCGGTCTCGAGATGGCGGTCAATGGCATTGTAGCAGAGATTGAGTTTGCCACCTTCAAACCATTTGATCTTGGCATTGGCAAAGTCACAGTTTTTGACAGTCTGCCATTTTTCAAACCAGGTAAGCTGCTCATCAGCTGCCCGGGCCCAGAAGCCCTCATTATCTTCAATTGATTCTTTATAAAGGGCATCATACTCGGCCCTGTTTTTAGCATGTGATTTTGCCGCGTCAGCGCTGGCAAATCTTTGGGGATCAAATATTTCTTCATTCATTTTTATTCCTCATTTGGTAGCATCACATTGGCAGAAAAAAAAAGTTCATCTGTCAATCAGTTTTAGACATTCTGGTTGTCATGACATTGTACACCACCCAGATGTGAGCCTAACGTGAAAAAGTTCTATTTCAATGCGTATTTATACCGGGTTGGCTGGGTAGTCATAGGTGCCATGGGTCTCATTGTGGCCATTGCCCTTGTTGCCATGATTATCAACTTTGAGACTCTGCAATGGCAGGTGATACCTATTCTGCTGGGGTCAATGGGGGTTTTTGTGGCCCTGGGCCTCTACGCTATGTTGCGTCATCGGGGGCACATCGAAGTTGACGAGCAGGCCATCACCCTGGTTCGAGGTCGCACACGTTTCAAACTCAATTATGAAGAAATTACATCAATCAAAGAATTTAACCGCCACGTTCCCCCCGGCATTACACTGACAACAGAAAATTCAGTGCTCTCTTTCAGCCGCATGATCGAAGATTTTGACAAACTCTACCAACATCTGGCTGAACATATCGAGGTTATGCAACAACCCCACCTTGGCCCCATGCAGTTTTCGGCCCGCAGCTATTTCAATATGAACTCATTTGGTATTCTGGGGTTTTTCTATATTCTGTTCGGGCTGATCACCCTGATGATCAACCTGATGCACCCTGAAAAAAATAAATGGGTTGAATCTTTTACCATGATGATGCTGTTTGCTACCTTTTTTGGGGGGTTGGGAACTCTCATCGGCATACCGTGGGGCAATAAGGTTGTGACCCTGACCGTCGAAAATGAGACCATGGTTGTCTCAACCTTCTTCAAAAAGAAATACCATTTAAAACGCAGTGACATTAAACGTATGCAGTTAAAAAATAATACCGTCAGAGTAAGGGGCATCGAACGTCAAGAGCAGTCAATTGCCATTGAAACCACAGAGGGCGTTTTCACCGTCACAGAAAAGGCGGCCCATGCTTTTAAAACCGGCGTACCAAGGCTGTGGCAGCTGCTCAAGAACTGGTACCAGACAAAGTAAACTTTTCTTTAAAAGCCGTTCTGAATTGCTTGCCGCCTGGTGGGCCCTTTTTATGCCGTAGATATGGCCCAACCCAACGAACTCGCCTGGAAAGACCAGTTTCTACAAAGCAAAGAAGCACTGATCGCAGCTGGCCTCAACGATAGCGATGCTGCGGCTCTTCTCGACAAATACCTGCAGCGCTCGTCTGAACTGCCTCTGCCTGAAATTCTACAAGAAGGTAAAGGTCAAGCAGTGCTTGATGCCCAGGGCCCCGGCATCAGCAAGCGGGCTGATATTCTTGAGCTGATGATGCAGATTCTCTCGCCCCTGCTGGCCCGCTTTGAGCTGAAGGGCACAGAACACCTTAAGGCAATAATGCCCCACTTTGGCAAACGCCCCATGGTGATTGTTTCTAACCACCTCAGCCATTTTGACACGGCCCTGCTCTACGCCCTGATGCTGAATAACCCAGAGGCAAAACCGCTGGCCGACGGCCTCGTCTTTCTGGCTGGCCGCCTGGTATATGCCTCTGACTTCAGCCGGGTGGCCACCCATATGTTTGATACCCTGCTGGTAAGCTCACCGCGCGACATGCAGGGCAACCCCGAACTGGCTGGTTTTTTTAAAAAGCTGAACCTGCGTTCTTTTCGCGACAGCCGCAAACTTTATGAAAAGAAAAAAATTCTGGCGCTTTTTCCTGAAGGTACCCGCAGTCGCAGTGGCCAATTGGGTACCTTTCATGAAGCCATCTTCAACTATCTCAATGGCAGCATTGTGTTACCGGTTGCGCTGGTGGGTTCAGATGCCATCTTAAAAGCTGAAACCTATACCTTTCAATTCGCCAGCGGAAGTATGACCCTATGCAAACCGTGGTTCGTAGGTAAGGCCGAAGAGGCTGCCGACGGCATTGAAACCATCGTGCCTGAAAAAGGTTCAGAAGGCCGTACGGCTGTTATGCAACAGCTGGCCCAGACCATTGCCAGGGCCCTGCCAGAAGATATGCAGCCCTGATTGCCTTGAATTCTTGTTTGCAACTGAGCTTACCATTGATTTCATGTAATATGAGAAAAACCATTACAGCGACCTTTGTTATACTTTCACTTGTTTCTTGTGGCCTCTCGGCCAATAAAGAAAAGGCTGAAGGTGTTACGAAGCAATTCTATGATGCCATTAAGCAGAAAAAGTTCAGCGATGCGGCTGGTCTGGTGCATGAGCGCGGCCTGGCTGAGAGCCCCAAAAAAAAGTGGGTAGGCCTGTTCAAAAAAGTGCGCAAATCTGCAGGCAAGTTAAAAAGTTATACCGTTGATTCATGGGGTTTCAACACCTCGACCAGTAAAGGTACAACCATTACTTTTCAGATTACCGCCCACTACTCAAAGAAAAGCTGGGGCGAAAAACTCGTGTTACTTAGCCTGCCCGGTGAAGAAGACATGAAGATTCTGGGTTACTTCATCAACACCAAAAAGAAGAAAAAGAAAGAATCAAACGTTGATAAGAACTTAAAAAACATCTAGCCTCTCAGGCAAGCTTAGCCCATGGTAACCTCTGAAGAAAACAAGGTTCGCGACATCTGCCTGATTATCCTGACGGCCATCGCAGTTACCGTAGCCTTTATTTACACCAGGGCTGTGCTGGTACCCCTGGTGTTTGCCATCTTTATTGCCATGATGCTTGAGCCTGTGCTGAAATGGCTGCAGTCTACCCTGAAGGTACGCAAATTCATCGCAGTCACCCTGACCCTGGCCGTAATGATCATAAGTATCATGGCCCTGAGCTTCTTCTTGAGCCTGTCAGTAACCCGCTTTCTTGAAGATGCCCATGTCTACCGTGACAGAATTATTCGGTTCAGTGGCGATGCCATCACCCGGCTTGAAAGTTTGGGCTTTACCGGCGGCCTCGAATCGCTGAAAGCCCAGTTGAATCAAATGCAGCTTTTTCGCTGGGTAGGCCAGCTTGGCAGCGGCCTACTGTCATTTGCAGGCAACCTGGTGCTGGTGATTGTTTTTGCCCTTTTTCTGATTCTCGGCAGCGCCCAGAGTGCAGAAGGCAGTGATTCAATACTGCAGCAGGTGCAGCAGAAAATCAACCGCTATATCTCGGTAAAGGTTACAGTATCACTGGCTACCGCAGCATTGACTTTTCTGGTGCTGGGCTTGCTAGACGTCGAGCTGGCCTTCATGTTCGCCATACTCACCTTCTTACTTAACTTCATACCCAGCATTGGCTCAGTAGTTGCGGTACTGCTGCCACTGCCCATTATTCTGCTGCAGTATGGTTTATCATGGCAGTTCGGTGTGGCCCTTAGCTCACTGGGTTTCATACAATTCACCATTGGCAACGTGATCGAACCGCGCTTCATGGGTGAGGCCATGAATCTGCACCCGGTCACCATACTGGTTTTTCTAATCTTCTGGGGTCTGGTCTGGGGTGTGCCGGGTATGTTTCTGGCCGTACCCATAACTGCAACTCTGCGTTTATTCTTCGAAAAAATTGAACCTCTGCAGGGTTTAGCCAGACTGATGGCCGGTGAGCTGCAGAGTCAAGCTGCTGAGTAGGCATTAGTTGCCGTAAAACGCCGGGCAGGTCGTCTTCAGCCCCCGCCTGAAACCCCAGCGCCTGGCAATGTTATCATTGGGGTGCCATGAGACCTTGCCCAGAAAAAGGTGATCATAGAAATGGCCCACATGCACATGATACCGCTTCTTAAAATCATCTCTGAAGTTGATAGCGCAGCGCCGTGACAGGTAATCACTCTGGGCCCAGCTGCGACTGTGCAGAAAAATACTTTCAATAAAATCAAGTTTTTTCTTCAGAGCCTTCTCATCAGCCGTGTACTGCCCGGGCCCCCGATTGGCTGTCTGCTGCCGCCATTGTTTCTGATAACGCAGCATCTCTTCGAACAGAAACGTGAACTGCTTACGAATGCCCCGGTCGCGGCTGGGTGTCGAAAGAGCATCAAACTCACGGTAATTCAGACACTTCTCGCCTGCAGGCTTGGCCTTAACCACCTTGATGGCATCTTGCACCACCACATGCCGTGAGAGTAGCTCGGTGCAGAGCCCCTTGTACAGGCGCTCAAGTTGTTTCTGCGGTTTAAGGGGCTGCAGGCGCAGAGCCTCTTCGATGGTATTAAAGAACTGCCGTTCATTATAGATCGAAGCAAGGTAGTATTGGCCCAGCGAGGCACCGGGTATTTTCGATTGGGATA
Organism: uncultured Leptospiraceae bacterium; assembly: GCA_964532545.1. Taxonomy (GTDB): domain Bacteria; phylum Spirochaetota; class Leptospiria; order Turneriellales; family CAZHLC01; genus CAZHLC01. The sequence goes on from CAZHLC010000018.1 coordinate 9,769, forward strand.
TTTTTATCTGCTGATAAGGTTTAAATCTTTTGAACCCCCACGGTCGCCGGGGTTTATGCTGAAACATCTTAGAGGGTATACGCACCAGGGGCTTCAACTTGCGGGCACGGTTCTGGGTGCTGTAAAGCACATCGAGAGTACCATCAATGTTCACCTGTTTCACAATATAAACATGCTTGGCTGCATTTTTAGCCCGCCCATAACGAAACATAAAAATATCACCGGGTGATATATCTTGAATCGCCACCGGGTAGGTATCAAGATAGGCCAGGGTGCGGGTATAGACCCGCTTACGGGTATAATCAATCAGATGGGCCACCCGCTCATGCTCATCTGCAATATGATCAAACACCTTCATGGTGTTATCAAGAGGTTCTGTTAAATCTTTCTGCGGGCCGGCCCGCGAGCGCCAGGGCAGCCTGTGCTTATACGAAAAGTAAATATGCAGGGCATAGGCGGCATCGGCACAATCAAGGGGAACCTCTTTGTACATACCACCGAGCTTTTGAAAAAAGTCACCACCCACCTCATGCTGTACCCAGGCAGAATATTTTTTCTGCCATTCAGAATTCCAACTTAAACCGGGGTCATGCTGCCAGACCACGGCCCATGCAGGCTGCAGCAACCACGGTATAAACAGAGATAAAAGAAGAAGACGGGCCAATTGGTTTTAGACTGCTCTGGGTATGATTTGTTCAGCCGATTTAAAGCCCGTCAAAGCTATTCTTTTCTGTTCAACAGCGCTTCAAGTAGCTGGCCCAGCTTCTGCTGTTCTGAACCATACTTCTGCCAATCACCCTTCTTTAAGGCCTGCTGGCCATTACGAAAAGCCCGGGCTGCCTGTTCAACCAGGTTGCGCGAAGTTGTGCTCTGGTTCACCCTGATGCGACTGCTATCGGTGCCCTTGCCGCTGTAACCCAGTATACGGTTCAATGCCCGGGGCAGATTAGGTTCCATCACTATTTCATTTTTGTAAGCGACAATCACCCTTTTAAGCTCGGGCATCTGGCTCTGCTCGGCCCGCAGATACAGTGGTTCAACATAGAGCAACGAACCGGCTACCGGTATCACCAGCAGGTTGCCCCTGATTACATTCGAACCCTTCTGCGACCACAGAGTCAGCAACCTTGAAATCTCAGGGTGCTGATCAATACGGGCTTCAATCTGCATGGGCCCATAGATCAGCTCTTTTTTGGGGAACTCAAACAGAAACTTCTTACCGTAGTCTTTGCCATCAGAGCTGATGGCCATCCACGCGACCATGTTGTTTTTATTCACCGGGGTAAATGGCCGAATAAGCAAGAACTCGGCCTCACGCTCAGGCAGGTTCATAATCACATAGTAGGGCTTCATGGTATCTTTTTTGCCCTCATAGATTTCTTCGGGGGTGCGCCACATGTCTTCACGGTTATAGAAGACCACCGGGTCGCTCATGTGATACGACTGAAAAATAGTGCTCTGCAGATGAAACAGATCGGCCGGGTAACGAAAGTGTTTGCTCACCTCTTCTGGTATCTCTGTCTCAAACAAACCAGGAAACATCTGCGCATAGGCCCTGATAATAGGGTCGCTTTTATCATGAAGGTAAAAGATAACATTACCATCGTAGGCATCAATAAGCACCTTCACAGGGTTTCGAATGTAATTGGTTTTGCGCCCCACCGGCTCAGAATAAGGAAAACGATCGCTGGCTGTATAGGCGTCTATCATCCACTTCATGCGCCCGTCGATCAGCACCAGATAGGGGTCTCGATCGTACCTGAGAAAGGGGGCGATCTTCTTAACCCGCTCTTTAATCTGGCGATGATAATGAATTTTAGACTTCTCTGTAAAATATTCAGAGATCACCAGCTTGAAACTGCCAAAGTGGTAGGCATAGAGCCAGCGGCGCAAGAAGCTATCAAGATTGACCCCGCCCTTGCCAGCATAGCGGTTCTGCTTGTTCTTGCCACCTTCGGGGTAGTCAAACTCATCGGTGGTTGTACCGGTAAAAACATAATGAGAAGTTGATTCACCATAATATATCTGCGGAACCTCAATCTTCAGATCAATATTTGATACCGGGGGAATATCTTTTATAAAAAAGTCGGGCATGCCCTCTTCAGTCACAGAGTTGACCGGGCTAACCACCGCACCATAACCATGGGTATACTTAAGACGCTGGTTCACCCAGGTGCGGGCCTGCTCAGGCACTTCAGCATAGTCAAGCTCGCGGGCCGACAGCATCACCTGGCGGGGCTTGCCTTTAATCATGTAACGATCGATATCAACATCGTTAAAACGGTAGTAAAGACGTATCTCTTGAATCTGGCGATAGGTGCTTAACAGGGGCCGCCAATCCCAAAGGCGAATATTTGAGACAGTGCTTTCTTCTCGATTCAGGTCAGCCGGGCTCAGGCTGGTATCAGCCGCATAGGGAATGCGCTGCACCTTCGAGAGCTCATAGGCCATGCGGGTTAGCTTAATGTTATTCTTTATATAAGGTTTCTCTTTCTCAAGCTCGTTAGGCTCAACCACGAACTTCTGCTGCAACGAAGGGTAAACCCCGTTCATCAGCACAGCAGCCACTATAAACAAACCAATGCCACCTGCAGTGAGAAACAGCCCGGGCCTGAAGAGCGACACAATGAAAATCACCGCGATCAACAGAGTAACCACAATCATCGCCCAGTAAGAAAATAGACGGGCGTGCAGGTCAGTATAGCCAGCACCAAAGACAACCCCATCTGATGAAAATAATAACTCGTATCGGTCGAGCCAGTATCCGAAAGCCCAGACCAGAGCAAGGCCGGTCAGCAGCAGGCTGATATGGGTTTTTACCGGGCCGGTGAACAGATTGCGCCAGCCCCGCACCACCTGAATGGCACCCTTGAGGCCGTAGATGACCAGCGATAAGATCATTGAGACAATCAGCAGAGCCATGGCCCAGTTCTTCAGGCCTTCTAAAAATGGCAGTGAGAACAGGTAGAACCCAATGTCTTTTTGAAATACCGGGTCAGTGGCGCCATACTCTTGCGCATTAAGATAAAGAGCAATGCTCTGCCACCAGGGTGATATGGCCATGGCGGCAAAATATGAAACAATAATTACCCCTATCAACACCAGGGGGTTGAGCACCTTCTCTTCGGGCAGGGCAATACCCGAGTCTTCTAAAACAACAAACTGCTGCCGCCGGGTCAGGCGCATGGCAATGTAAAAATTCAACCATAGCACAAGACCGTTAACCACAAAGGCCACGGCCCAGACGGCTACTTTATAGAAAAGAACCTTGGTAAAAACATTACTGAAGTTGACAGCCTTAAACCACCACATATCTGTGATCAACGCGGCCGCCTGCCGCCCGAAAAAGAATAGAAGTATTACAATTACGCCAATTATGATTTTGCCCCGGTGCTGTTTCAACATGGCTGCAGGTTCAATATGTACGATGCCTCGTCAACTCAGGTATTACGGCCATGATATGCGGTAAAAAGGGCAAAAAAACTTGAGATTCGGCCCCAATTTAACGATACTCGAAGAGTAGAAGCTTGAGTGAAAACTCATAGCAGCCCCACATGAAGAAATGTCTGATAACACTTCTAATCATATGTGGGCTCAGCGGGCTGAAGGCTTCAAGCTGGCAGTCTTCTGATGAGCCCAACATCATCGTCGTTGTGCTCGACGGTATCAGATGGCAAGATGTCTTCAGTCACCCCAAACAGTCTACCCGCCTACCCAAACTTTTTAAAAGATACGGCAAACGCGCCGTAACCAAAGGCAACCTTTTCAAGAAGCAGCCCTTTGAGACTGCAGCCGTACCCAAGAGCCTGCCCGTATATCAAACCCTCTTTTCAGGAAAGATTCCCTACTGTTGGCACAACTACTGCGGTCGTATTAAAAAACCAACCTTTGCCCAGCGCCTGCTGCGTGACCCCAAATTTAAACGTAAAGACGTGGCCATTATCGCCTCATGGGATCATTTGCGTTACGCCGCCCAGAATGAAGCCGGCTCACTGCTGGTGAACGCCGGCCTTTCAACGTTTAGACTTCCTGACAGAACCAACCCTGGCTGGCTCAAAGCTCTTAACAGAATGCAGCGCCAGTACCGCCCCGGCTGGCGCAGTGCACGCTATGACGCCTACTCAATTAAATTCTCACTGCGCTATATCGAAAGATACAGACCCCGCTTCATGTTCGTGGCACTCAACGATGCCGATGAATGGGCCCACGACAATAGCTATTGGGGATACTATCACTCGTTGAAACTGTATGACCAGTACCTGCAAAGCCTGTTCGAAAAACTTGACGACATGGGCCGCTATGGCCGCCGCACCAACGTAATCATCACCTCAGACCATGGCCGTGGCAAAGGCAAACGATGGACGTCTCACGGGCGCCACGTTCCCTCATCAAAATACACCTGGTTTGTGGCCGTGGGCCCCGACATCGAACGCAACCGTAAAGCCATCTACAAAAACATGAACTCAATGGTCGATATGCAAACCCTCATTGAATCGATCTTCTACTCGGTTGAAGAAAGCAAGTGGGCAGCCCGCTAGCGCCACCTTGCAAGCTGATTGAACATACTAAGACGCATCATTATTATCAAGTGGGCTCTTCACCTGCCGCAAGACAGGCTTCGCTACCTGGGTATAAATCATGGTGGTTTTTATATTCTTATGCCCCAGCAGTTTCTGTATCACCCGAATATCAACGCCCCTCTCTAACAGGTGAGTGGCAAACGAATGTCGCAAATCGTGGCAGCTGGCATCTTTCTCTACCCCCGACCTTCTTAAGGCAGTCTTAAAGACATTCTGCGCCGTTCGCACATGCATTGGCCGGCCAGCTCGATGCGAAGACTCAAACAAAAACTGTCGTGGCCCCTTAGTTGCCCGCAGTTGCTTCACTTCGTCAACCAGCTCTTTCGAAAGCAGTGTCAACCTGTCTTTTTTTCCCTTACCCCTTTTCACATATACGACCATCTCATTCAGGCGTACATCGCCTACCCTCACCCTGACCGCTTCAGATACCCGCAAGCCCGAACCATACATAAAGGCCACCAGCACCCGGTGTTTCAGATTCATGATCACAGCTAAGATCTGCCGCACTTCGTCTTGCGTTAATATAGTAGGCAGCGCCCGACCCTTACGAATACTAGTCGCTGAAACCAACTCAAGCCCCTGCCGCAGAATCTGCTCATAGTAAAACGAAATAGCCGAGCGAACCAGCCGTAATGTTGCATGAGAATACCCCCGCTCTTCTAACAAATAAATAAAATATTCATGCACTAACTCATCATCAAGCTCTTGCACCTGAACCCCATGCGGCTTCAACCAATTTTGCAGCCTCTCAAGGGCCCCCTGGTAGTTCTTAAAAGTCTTATTACTGTAATTTCGAATTCGCATTAGCTCACGCAGCCTCTTCTGCCGGTAAAATGCCTCGCCCGGTATCAGCCCGTTGCTAATCGTCAACTCACCGCTTG
>CAZHLC010000019.1:0-10681 GCA_964532545.1 uncultured Leptospiraceae bacterium
TGGGTGTATGTGGCCCGCGAGGCTACCTGACCGGGGCAGTAATCGAAAAAAGATAACCCCTTATAAAACTGAGTTTTCTTGGTGCGGGCTGATGAATTACGGGTGCGCATTGTCGACCGCTTTGGCTACGAAACTCAGGTAGCCGAGCTGGGGCAAACTGTTGAACTCTAACCTACTCTTCAGGTTCGATTAGCGAACCATCGCTTTTGAGAATGCGGGGTTGACCCTTGCCTGTGCCTACCCTTGGCAACGCAATACCATTCACAAAAGCATAGGCGCCCTGGCGGGTGCGGTAGAAAAAATCTGTAAAATAACGATCGGGGTAATAGAAGGGGTCGGTAAAATAGGGTTTAATCACCAGTTTGCCAGAGGTATTGATGTAGCCCCATTTGCCTTTGACTTTAACAGCCGCCAAACCTTCTGAAAAGCGACCAGCAGCTTCGTATCGGGCTGGTATTACCCACTTACCTTTTTTATTAATAAAGCCAAAAAAGTCACCCCGTTTGGCCCGGGCCAGCCCAGAAAAAAAACTGCCTACGCTATTGGCACTGGCCTTGAACTTGTATTTGATTACCAGCTTGCCAGCGCTATTAATATATCCCCATTTACCTTTTTTATTACGCACCGGGGCCAGGCCCTCTGAGAAACTGCCAGCCTGATAATATTTTTTGAATTTGAGCTTTTTCTTTTTCTTCTTCTTTCTCTTCTTGCGCTTTTTCTTTTTTTTCTTCTTCGTTAATGGCTGACCGGTGGTATCAATAAAATACCACTTTTCTTTACGATTCACAGCAGCGAAACCCTCTGAAAAATCGTAAACAGTATTGAAAATGGGCTTGATGATAGTTTCGCCCTCTTTGTTAATAAAACCAAACTTCAACTTATTGTTCTGCACAGCAGCAAGCCCCTGCTTGAAAGAACCCACAGTGCGGTAGGCCGGTTGAATTAGATATGAACCATCACCCTTAATAAAGCCCCAGAGATCTTTATAGCTCGACCCCTTACGAACGGCTGCCACTTCTTCTTGAAAGGGGTATGCAATCGAGAAGCCCGGTGAGATTACCAGCTTACCTTCTTTATTCAAATAACCGTAAAGGTCACCTTTCTGTACCAGGGCAACCCCAGCCTTGAAGCGCTGGGCATCTTGAAAATCGGCGCCAATAACCCACTCGCCTTGATTATCAACGTAACCGTACTTCTGCCCCCTACCTACAGGAAACAGCTCTTCTGCAGCAAGGTTAAAATTAGTCAGTAGAATTAGAGTGCAAAGAATAGACTTCATGGTAAAAACACTGTGATTAGCTTGACACTTCTTTCAGTAGCCCAACAGGTACCCAATTGGGCATGTTACAATCTATTTTTATATTCACCACCTTTTTTTCGGTTATCGTGCTGATTGTTGATTTTATCGGTATGGCCGCCTCATCACAGGGTGATGATGACCATGGTGGTGACCATGATGGTGACGACGGCGATCACGGCCACGATGAGGCTGGTGACCATGGCAAAGCGTCAGAGATCGCCCATGATCGTAAAGAAAAGCGCAGCCCCATTCTGGCAATAATTGCTACCCTGCGAACGGTGCTGTATTTCTGCCTTGGTTTCGGGCCGGTGGGCTGGTATGCCCTTTACTCTGGTGAAGCCCAGTTATCTGCCCTTGCCTGGTCGAGCGGGGTTGGTGTTTTTACGGCCGTTGGGGCACGCATGTTGCGCCGCCTGCAGCGCAATGAGCTCGACTCACAGGTTCGCGACCATGAACTATTGATGAGTCAGGCCGAGGTACTGGTATCAATCAATGCCGGCCAGATCGGTCGTATTCGGGTGAATTTTCACGGGCAGCCATTTGACCGCTTCGCGAAGGCTGCCGATGCTACGCGCACATATAAAGTTGGGGCCACTGTAAAAGTCGTTGATAGCGACGGCGAAAACCTGCTGGTTGAATAAAAGAAGGAACGTAAAATGGAAGAACTGATTGAATTTGTTGCTGAAAACAGCAGTGTCTGGGGTGGTATTGCCGCAGCCATTGTTTTCTTTGGCTTTATTGCAATTTTAAAGGCCTTTATCAGAGTCTCTCTACCAGAGAATCTGCTGGTAGTCACCGGCCGCTCAAAAACCCATATGGGTAAGAAGTTTGGCTTCACCGTTGAGCGTTGCCGCACTCTGGCCATACCCTATCTACAGCAGGTTAACACTCTCGACTTGAGTGTATTTGCCGTTAACGTGAGGGTCGATGGGGTTAACTCTGCCAATGGTATTACGGTGGGTGCAGATGCCACGGCCTGTGTATGTATTAATGACGACGATGAGGGCATGCTGTATCAGGCGGTTGAGCGCCTCATGGGCAAAACCCGTTCAGACATTCAAAACCAGATTCAACAAACCCTGGTAGGTAACTTCAGGGGCGCTTTGAACAAGGCTACCCCGCTGCAGGCCATCGGTATGGAAGAGGTAAAGTCTGAAGACAGTTCAGCCGTAGCAGGCCAGGGTGAGCGGGCCGAATTTCGTCATGAACTGCTCACTGACATAAACAGCGACCTGTCAACCTTTGGTATGAACGTGGTCTCGGTTTCTCTACAGAAAATATGGGATACTACAAACTATATATCAAACCTTGCCGAGAAAACCCTGGCAAACAAACGACAAGATGTTGAAATCGAAGAAGCCCGCCTACAGGCCCGGGCCGAAAAGGCCGAATCAGACTCTGAGCGACGCCAGATTGTCGCCAAGAATGAAGCCGAAGAGCGCATTGTATCTGCCAATCAGGCCCTTGAGGTCTACCGGCAAGAAAGCGATGCCCAGATTCGCCAGGCTAATCTTGAGGCTGACAATGCCATTGCTGAAGAACTGGCCCGTGGCCAGCGCCAGATTCAAGAGCAGAACGTAGAGCTGCAGAAGCTGCAGAACCAGACCCGGGTTATTCTAGAAGCAGAGGCAAATCAGGCTGCCGCTGCCACCGTGGCCGAAGGCGACCGTGAAGCTACCAGCATAGTCGAAGAAGCCCGCAACAAGATTCTCAGCCAGAAGGCTGAGTTGCTCACCAAATCAGGCGAGGGTGGCAAAACCATTCTTTTTCTGCAGCAGCAGCTGCCCTATCTGTTTGAAACCTACAAGAGCTATGCCCAGGGCAATGACGTTGACTCGCTGCTGGTGATGGATTCTGATTCAGGCTTCAGCGGGGCTGTAAACCGCGGGCCGGCAGCATTTTCACAGTATCTGCAGCATCTTGAAGATTCGCTGGGTATCAGCGTACGTGACCTTCTCGGGGTCAGCGAGAAATAAAGAGGCTTATCATGGTAACATTTGTAGCAACACTAATTGTATTACTGAGCATCACCATCATCATTCAGCTCATCTCTAAGATGAAGATTGTGGGTGGTAACGAACTGGGTATTGTCTCAGGGCGCATGGGCAAACGTAATTTCTCGACCATCAGTGGTGGCCGGGTATTCATCATTCCCCTGTTGAATCGCTTTGCCAAAATCGATCTCACACCCCAGACCATTGAGGTGGTAGTTGATTCAGCCATTGCCGCGGGTATCATTCCCCTGACAGTCAAGGCTACTGTAAGCTTTGCCATATCGTCTTCTGAGTCGGGCCGCAACCGCGCGGTAACCCGTATCTTGAGCCTCACACAAGACTGGAACGAGCTGTGCGACATGGCCAGCTCTATTATTGAAGGTCACCTGCGCGATGCCATTGCCTCGATGACACCCGAGCAGGTCATGCAAGATAAAGACACCCTGGTCTCTAAGATGATCAATGTGTGTAAAAGCGACCTTGAAAACATCGGCCTTGAAATCACCACAATGAACATTGCCGATGTTGACGACCACAGGCTGCCGGGCGTTGAAACTCCAGATCTTTATATCGCTCTGCTGAAAAGAGTACAGACTGCCGAGGCTGCAGCCCAGGCCCGTGAGGCCCGCGCCACCACCATGGCCACCTCAGTTGAGCAGCAAGAGCAGCGCCGTGGTGATGTTGAAGTACGCCGCCTTGAAAACGCCCTCGATAACCTCAAGGCTCAGACAAAGGTACGGGTGGCTGAAGAAAACCAGCGCAAGGCTGTAGGCGTTGAACAGGCTATTCGCGACTCTAAGGCCCAGGTAGTGGGCCTGCAGTCACAGATCGAGGCCGAAAAAGAACGTATTGAGATGTTAAAGAAAAAATACGAGGCCGAGGTGGTCACACCAGCGATTGCCGAAAAAGAAAAAAATATTCTAAATGCCAAAGCCAGGGCTGCAGAGTTTCTCGGCACGGCCCAGGGTGAGATTGACCAACTGAAAGAAACTATTGATATTCTGAACAAGGGCGAGAAGGCGCGCCAGGCCTATATTATTGAAAACTTCAATAGAATTATCGGGCCTTTTGCAGAGACCATGAATCTGTTTCCTGTTGATAAGGTTTCAGTAATTACCGGGGCCGATAACAGCAGCGGGCCGATTTCAGCTATTCACCCCAATGCGGTTGATGCAGAAAGAAACAGATTGATTGCAGAAGCTATGGGCGGGGCCGTCAGCCAGGTGACTGAGCCAGCGCAACCCGCCCCACGCAAAAAGCAGCAGCGCTCTTCGAAAAAACGCGAAGAGTAATATTTTATTTTGAAACGCAGCTCAAATGACCAGCCTGGTCAAATGAGTGGTAGCAGACGGCCTCAGCTGAGACGCAGCGGTTTACAAATACCTTGCGCAGAGGCCGGCCCATTTTCTTTTTCAGTACGTCATACATAACGGCCCCTGAAAGTTCAACCGGTGTGCAGCGCATTCTCTGTGCCTTGGCGCTCTGTGCACCTACATTAAAACCGGCGAAGTAAATGACTGCAACCAGACCACTGACCAGCAGAGCTGCCAGAGTGCTGCGAAGTTTATTCTTTTTTATCAGGCTCATAGTATCCCCTCATTAATACGTGAACTTATTTCACTGCTTTAATTGTCGGATATTTAGACCTCTGAAGTTTAAGGTCGCAAGGGCAGTTTATGTCACCAGAAGACTATTTACAGCTGTGAGCGTAGAACCCGGCCAAACCGTTTTTTGCCCAACTGGGCAACGGGTTTGTAGTTCTTAAACACGGCCTCGCCACCTACCAGCACGTCTTTGACCACTTTATCTGATTTTTTCAGCATGCGCATGGCGCCGCCAATGCGTTTGTCTTTGAGCTCAATGGGTGCGCCCAGATTGCTCTGCAGCTTGCTGGGGTCGACAATCACCGCATCGGCAATGCGGCCTACCTCTAGTGAGCCAGTATCAATGCCCAGCCAGTCGGCGATGCGCCGGGTCAGGCGATGTACAGCTTCTTTGACGGGTAAAATATGAGGATATTTCTGCGCCTGCTTTAAAAGCTGTAGCGCAAAATCATGAAAGGCCATGTTACGATTATGAGCACCTGCATCAGAGAAACCTGGCATGGTTACCGAACTGGCCAGCAGCTTTACTCTGATTTCTTCACGATCATTGGTTACTTCACTCTTCCATCGTATGGCGGTGTCATAGTTGGCCACCAGGTTCATAAACACCTCAAGAGCATCTTCACCCTGTTCACGGGCAATCTGGCCAAATGATTTACCAATATAGCTTTTGTTTTTAGGGCAGGCGATCACCCACATGTCGTCAAGGTCGCGATGAAAAACAGCAGTACCCTTGTGATACCACTCTTTGCGAAACTGTGCTCGAAACTCTGGGTCGGCAAACATGGCCATACGCTCTTTTGGGGTCGAACTGATGGCCCTGACCGCCGAAGGAAACTCTTCAAACAGCGGGGTAATGGGCCCATCTGCGAAGTTTAAAAAGGGTTCAGGCAGGGCCTGCCAGATTACATCTGCATTGAGAAATTTATTAAAGCTGTGAGCCACGAAAGGCGCAAGGCGGTGCACCTTGCGGTCACTTTTAGTATCCATCGCTGCAATCACGGTGGTTTTCAGGGGGCGACGAAACAGACCGGTGCTCATTGACATGATCTTGGCAACTGAGATTTTACTCAGGGCATTAGGTACCGCCTGCAGCACCCGGCGATACTTTCGTACAACAGAGGCAAGTTTGCTGTACTCAGTGTGATGGGCCTGCTGTGAAGGCACCGATACGCCCTTATAGGGCTTTTTAAACATGCGATGAAAAGGTAATAGATCAATTGAAAGACCTAGAAAGCCAGCGTTCATGGCTTCTTTTACGTAATCTTTCATTTTCGAAATTTCACTGCGGGTGGCCTTTGGCCTGCTGAGAGCATCATCAAGCCCCATGGCCGCGATACGAATTTCTGAATGCCCCAGAAATGAGCCCACATTGGGCCCAAGCTTTGCCTTCTCTAGATGGTCATAGTATTCTGAGGGCGAACGCCAGCTCAGTTTACCCTTGATCCATTTTTCGACGAGCTCGGCAGGCAGGTTCTCAACCCGGCAATACAGGTTAACCACATCATCTTCATTGCCCAGTGCACATGAGAGAGAGCAATTGCCACAGATAACCGATGTCACACCGTGTTTCACCGATTCTTCAAGCCCGGGCATAACCTCAACCTCGGCATCGTAGTGAGTGTGCACATCAATGAACCCTGGCATCACCCACATGTTCTTTGCGTCAATAACACGGGCGCTCTTTGCTGCCGTAACTTCGCCTATGGCCGCAACCCGGCCATCTCGAATTAACAAGTCACCTTTAACTGGTTCTGTATTGTTACCATCAAAGATAATACCGTTCTTAATTAAAGTTTCAGCCATAGAGGTTTTGGTTTCTTTTATATCAGGCTCTGTCAAGCAGATTGAAACTACGAGCTCATGACACTGAGAAGTTCGGCCGCTTTTTTATTGTCTGCATCAAGTGACAAAGCTTCATTCAGAATCTTCTTTGCCCGGGTTAGATTCTTTTTAAGGCGCCAGGCATCGGCAAGATTCAACAGGTTCTTCACATGTTTGGGGTCACGCAGGCGCACCCGCTCACCGGCTTCAATGGCTTCGCTGAACCTTCGGGTTCTTTTTGCCATCAAGGCCAGAGAATAAAGAGCCCTCATACTTGCAGGGTTCAGAGCTACGCTCTGGTGGTAATGGCTGTAAGCCTTCTCATATTCTTTAGTCACCCTGTAACAGTCACCCAGGGCCCGCAAAACACGGCCATCGTCTTTGTTCAGCCCCAGGGCTGCTTCAAACTCTTTAATCGCCTTTTGATACTGGCCATTGCGCTGGTGCTGCAACCCAAGACCAATGAACTTTTTCTGTTCGGCCCACTCAATTTTTTCGGTAACCTGCCCTTCTCTATAACCAATACGCATCAGGGTGAAGTCATCGCTGAGCTCACCCATATCAGCTACTCTATCATAGATCGCAGCTAACTGCCCCTGCCCCTTTTCGGTGTTTTCAAGAAACCTTGCTACATCTTCATTAATCAGGCGATGGCCCCCATCATCGGTGCCAATGATCACATCATCGCGACCATCAGAGCCTGTGATCAGAACATCACCGGGCCGCATTTGAAAAGTCTGCACCTGAAATTTAGCATCTATACCCTGAACACCAATCTTGCGCAGAATCAGCTGGTTCTCAACGAAAGAGGCTTTTTTATCACGATACAGCACCACCAGCGGATGTTCAGCATTCACGTAGTAAACCAGACCATTAGACTCATCAAGCAGCCCCATGACCACAGAGATGAGCATGGTACCATCAAAACCCAGAAAGATCTCTTGCAACTCTAAAAATGCGTCTTTCATCCACCGTTCGGGTGTTTTTTTATTCATATCTTCTGATATGTGGGTACGGTTTATTATCGATTTAAAAACAGTACCCAGAACCAGGGCCCCGCCAGCACCCTGAATTGATTTACCCATGGCATCGCCATTGAGAAAAGTTGTATAACGCTTACCCTGCAGCTCAATTTGATGGGCTACGCAGAGGTCGCCACCGATCTCGGCCTGCCACTTCTTGAATTGAAACTTTTTTTTCTGACTGATGACCATGTCTATGTTGACATTTTTGCTTTCAACAAAGTTGCCCCCCAGGGGCTTAATCAATAAAGAAGTAAGAAAGTAATCACCGTCTTGTTTTTCTTTAAGAGCATTAACCTCGGTGAGAGACTCTTGCAGCTGCCGGGTACGGTCTTCGACTTTCTGCTCAAGATTTTCATTGAGTTCTTCAACCCGGGCATGCACCCGCACAAAACGATTGGCTAATACAGCTGCGATGCCCAGTATAAACACCAGAAAGGTAAAACGGGCAATATGGGGCGTTTCAATCAAACCGCGGGCAACAAAAATGTCATGAATAGCCCCCAGCATCAAAAGAGAAATACCCGCTAACAGAAATAAGGCATCACGGTTTTTGCGCAGAGCCATGCGCACCATATAGTAGATGATATAGATCATCAGCGGAACAGCACTGATATGCCAGATGGTCAAACAGTAACTGCTGACAGTATAATCGGCAATGAGTATCACACTAATCAATAGCACATTGAAAACCGCCATAACCATACCGGTCTTTGAATACCGTCTTTCAAAAAACTGCGATAAAAAGAATAACAGCAGGGGCCCTAATAAAAAAAGCGATATCAATTCAAACTTGCGCCGCCAGAGCACAAGATCTTGAAAGATGGGCTCGCGTGCGCCTGTACGAAAAAACCAGTAGAAAGATATAACTACACAGAACAGGCCGAAGAAAACGTTATGCAGGTCTTGTGGCCTTCGAATTGACAGCAGCAGATGATACAACCCCACAACCAGGTAGATACCAAGCAGAGTAAATGAGAGAACTTCGTTAGAATAATACCAGTCAAATACAGCCTTTGGTGGGCCAATCTTGATGTCATCGTCTTCGATTGAGCGGTAAACCACACCTGTCGAATACAGGCCAACTTTCAGATAATTGTCTTTGTCTTTAAATTTGTCTGCGGCAATGGTAATTGTAGTACTTCGCCAGGCGGCTGACTCATAGGGCTTTTCTTTACCCAGCTCACCAATAAGATGATCGTTCAGATAGAAACGCGAGACATCACCGATAATGCCAGAGTAAAAAACCACCGAACCATGTTTGCGGGCGGTTGCAACCAGCGATTGAGGCAGAGGGTAGCGAAGAGTGACCCAGCCCTCGCTGCCATCGGGGCTTTCATCAAGTAAAAACCGGGCAGGAAACTTCTGCTTCTGCCAGCTGAGCCTTGATGGTCTTTCGGGGTGCCCGAAACGGTATTGCCATTCACCGGTTAAAGGCAGCGTATCTTGCTCAAAAGAACATGAAGATAAAACAGTTAAAAGAATAACAACCAGTGAAAAGCGAAAATCAATTTTTCGCACTGAAAAGGTCACCTGAAGCAGGGTTGCAGGCTTTCTCTATAGACACAATAACAAATTTCAACTTTAACACTTTTTCTAAAAAGCGGAACCACAGACCAGAGCAATACGTCTGGGGCTGGTTAAAATTTTTTAAACCCTTCACTGCAAATGGCGTCTAAGGTTGAAATGTGTAATTCAAAAAGTGAAACCATTTTTGCTTGCAAGAATGCGATATGTAGCAAATCAGGAAAACAACCATGAAACGTTTTTATTCTATCGCTTTAGCATTTCTAACTGTAACCATGCTCACCAGCGAAATGCTCTCAGCCGCTACCCACCCCCTTGATGTTGAGTATTTAAAACTCACCAGCAAACCTGTTGAAAAGGCCCCAGACCATGTGATATTAAGAAGACTTTCACTGCATATTCGGGGGGTGATACCCACCTATACTGAGTATCAGAAATTTAAAAGAGATAAAAGCAAAGATAAAGTGAAGAAAATGGCCATTCGTTATCTGCGCCATGCCGACTATGCCCACTACTGGTCAGAGATCTTTGGTGTACTTTTGCGAGAGCGAACTCAAGAGCGAAAGGTTCCCTTCGGTAGTTATTATAAATACATCAGCTCATCACTGCATACCAACAAATCATACCGCACCATGGTAAAAGAACTCATCACCTCTCAGGGTTCGGTCAAAAAAAACGGGGCTGTTAACTTCTATATTCGTGATGATGGTGACCCCCTGCAGATCGCTGAATATGTTGGTCGCGCCTTCTACGGCCGCCGCATGAATTGTGCCCGCTGCCACGATCACCCCTATGATAAAAAGTTTACCCAGCGCGATTATTACGGGCTGGCGGCCTTCTTTTCTCAGGTATGGGTTAAAAAACGTCAGAAGTTTGAGTTCGTGCCCCGGCATAAAATCGAACACTTTCCCAAAAAGTACCAGAAAGTTTACCAGCAGAAAATGCGCGATTGGCGCCGTGAGAATTTTCGCAGGCTCAGCAAAAAACAGCGCAAGAAATGGCGCGAAAAGAACCGCCTTGAGTTTGCCGAGGTCATGTATGAGCCTAAGCTGGGGCTGCGCTTTCCTTACCTTGATGATGCCCCAGGGGGCGATCTGGTTAAGCCAAAGTTCCCCTACGGTGAGCGGCCTATTCTAGATGAAGATGAAGATCGACGCAAACTTTTTGCCAAGTGGCTCACTAAAAAAAGAAACCCGCGCTTTCGCAAGGTGATGGTGAACCGGGTTTTTACCAAACTCATGGGCTTCAGCTTCTTCACCCCACTTGATGACTGGAACGATAAAACAGAGATGGTGGCTGAACCCCTGCTAGACCATCTTGCCGATGTGTTTCACAAACAGAAGTACCAGCTGAAGAACTTTATTCTTTATATCGTAACCTCTGATGCCTACCAGCGGGTAGCTTCGGCCT
>CAZHLC010000019.1:10691-15199 GCA_964532545.1 uncultured Leptospiraceae bacterium
CCCAACGCAAGTCAAGATAACCGCTTTGCCAATTTTCCGCCGCAGCGTCTTGACTATGCCCAACTGTTGAACTCACTCATTCGGGCTTCAAAAACAGGTCAGGTTGGCCACATTTGGGAACGCAGCGCCGCACTCGATAATGAGATTGCCAAAATCAATCTCAAAGGTCGCGGTCGCCTGAAAATGCCCACCAAACAATGGCGCAATTTCTCAAACGTTTGCGAGGTGCGCAAACCCGCCCCCTACCAGACTTTCATCTCAGTTTTTGGCTCGGGCGACCGTAATGATATCGACGATGACTCACTTGAGCTGAGCATTGAGCAGGTGCTGACTCTGTTGAATGGCCGGGTCACCACCCAGGTGTGGCGCAGTGCTGGCAATGAAAAAGGTTTTTATTTTAAAACCTTCTATAAACGAAGTAAAAAAATGGAAGATGTTTTTACCGGCATGTACCGCAGTGTGCTGGGCCGTGAAATCAGCGAAACCGAAAGAAAGAAGCTTATCAAGTTTACCAAAACAAAATATGCTAAAAAAGAAAAGCGGTTTCGCAAAGAATTGTTTGAAGATCTTTTATGGAGTATGGTGAATTCAGATGAATTTATTCACATCTACTGAAAACGAATCAAGAAAAAGCTTTCTGTTGAAAGCTGCAGCGGCCTTTGGCTTTGCCCCCTTTCAGGGCCTGTTTGCTGAAGACAAAATGGCCAGCCAGGCTGAGAAGATACGCATCGACAGCCCAGTCAAAAGCGTCATCTTTCTCAACATGGCCGGTGGCATGAGCCACGTCGACACGCTTGACCCCAAAAAACAGAGCCAGTTTGGCACAACCTCAAGTTCAATCAGGGGCGTGCGCCTCAGCAATGTAATGCGCAAAACAGCCCGCGAACTGAAGAGAACCAGTCTGATCAGGTCAGTGGGTTCATCGCAGGGTGATCATGTGCGGGCCCAGTTTCTGCTGCATACCGGCTATGATGTTGGCGCAGGCTTTCCTGATATTCCCAGCATGGGTGCTGTGATTGCTTATGCCCACTATAAACCCGGGCCCTACTTTCCCCAGCATATCACCCTGGGTGGCCGCGGCCGTATGATCGGCAAGGGCGGTTTTCTGGGTACCCGCTTTAACTCATATCATATCGGCAACCCCGATCGGCCGCTCAGTAATATTGAAGGGCACCGCTGGCTGAGAGAACACCGTTTTTTCAGGCGCGAGCAGTTTCTCGATATGCTCAATGAGAACTTCGGTAAAAAAGTTGAATCAAAGAACACCAACGAATGGAAGAAAATGCACAAGGCTGCCCTCGACTTTATGAACTCAGAGCAGCTCAAGGTTTTTAATATTAAAAAAGAAAAGAGCCGAACACGCAAACGCTTTGGCGATACCCGGGTGGGTAAGGGTATGTTGCTGGCCAAACGCCTGGCTGCCGCTGAGGTGCCTTTTATTGAAGTAACCGTCGGTGGTTGGGATACTCATTCGAACAACAAAGAACGTATCGCAAAAATCATGACCGATTTAGACCCAGCCATTGCGGCTCTGTTGGGTGAACTTGGTTCTACCGGCCTGCTAAAGCAGACCCTGGTTGTACTCAGCAGCGAATTTGGCCGCACCCCTAATATGGCCTCAAACGGCAATGGCCGCGATCACTTTCCACGAGCGTGGACGACTTTGATTGCCGGTGGCAAGATTGACAGCGGCCGGGTGATCGGGGCCACCGACCGCAAGGGTGAGAAAGTGATTAAAAACCCGGTTACCGTGCAAGACCAGGTGGCTACCATCTATAAGGCCGCGGGCATTGACTATCAGGCCAGCCTGAAATCAGGTTTTGGCCGCCCTTTTCCGCTGTTGCCAAAAGGTAAGCCCATCAAGGGTTTAATCTGATTTTTCTGACAAAATAGAACCGGGTTTTTTTCTAAGGCCAGCCTGCATTGATTTGACAGGCTGTTTTTAAAACGATCACTGCTTCGGTAGTGGACCCCATTGAGCTCAATAATTTTATTGAAGAGTGCGTTGCCGTATTGCGCAAGATTACCAGCGAACCGCCCAGACTGGGGGCCTCTCACCTATTGCGGCCTAATGATAACCAGCAAGAGCTCAGCGGCCACGTTGACATTCACGGTACCATCAATGGTACTCTGCTGTTTACTGCAGATGGGCCTACCCTTGACCTTCTACTGCAGGCCCTGGCCCCGGGGCAGAGTACCTCTGACGAACTACGAGAAGACGCCATAGCCGAGGTTATCAATGTGTTAGTAGGCCGGGCCCACGAGTTGTTTCCTGGCAGCGAAATCTCGGTACCCGAGATCGCCCGTGGGGCAGCTAATAAACTTCCTGAGAAGATGAGATTTCCGGTAATTGTAGTGCCGCTAGAGTGGCAGCAGCACAAGTCTGCACTTTACATTGGCTTAGACTGAATCAGCGCTCGAGCCACAGAGTAAAGCGGGCAATGGCATTGTTATCTACCACCGCATTCGATATAATATTACCGTTCACCCCGAAATGTTTGCGGTTAATATAAAACTTGCCCTTTGCCACAATGGCTTTTTTCTTTTTAACAATCTCTACCGGAATGTGAAATTTGCGGGTTATACCCTTAATTGAGATATTGGCCATCACCTCGTAATCATCTTCATCATCATGGCTGACTTCAAGTACCTCAACCATAATGTTGGGATATTTCTTCGCGTGAAAGAAATCGTCTTCAGCAAGATGCTTGTCGCGTTTACGTTTACCTGTAGTAACAGAGTCGACTCGAATCAACAGCCTGCCGCGCAGCGATTCGAAATCATTTTTTCTAATGGTAAGGTCTTCGATTTTAAACTTGTTAAAAACCCCGGTAACATTCTCAAGCTTCGCATCGACATAGAATGTAACCTTGCTTTTCTTTGGGTTAAGCTTCAGGGCTGGCTTTTTCTTCGCATAGAGCGCCAGAGGCAGCAGCAGGGCTATGGGTATAAGTACTTTTACGCGCATAGGTTCGAAAATGCCCCGCTGGCGTATTCGTCAAATTGTTTTATTTTTTTGGTTGAAGGCGGGGCTATTCTATTATTCATGAGCCATACTTAGACGCCAGGGGGAACTATGTCTGACGAAGAAAAAAGTAAATTACAAGAAAAAATCAAAGAGTGGCAGGGCAAACTTGAAGAGCTTGAGCTTCAGCTCTCACTGGGTGAAAAAGAAGCTGAAGACTTCTTTCACGAAAAGAAAGATGACTTTCTGGCCTTTGTTGACCGCACCAAGAGCAAGATCAAAGATATGGCTGATATCGATGAGGGTACTACCACCAAACTGCACACCAAGTTTGATGAATTAAAAGTGAAATTCGCCCTCGGACGCAAAGAAGCCGCCGACAAGCTTAAAGAAGAAGGTAAGGCAATTGAAGATGCCTTTGATTCTGTGGGTGATGAACTGAAGGCCGCAGGCGCCAGCGCCGGGGCCAGCTTTAAAGAAGTGACTGATGATATTTCAGAGGCCCTTGATAACTTTAAAACCAAAGTAGATACGTACCGGGTTCAATTGAATCTGGCAGCTGCCGATGCCAAAGATAACCTCAATGAAAAGAAAAGCGAGCTTCAGCAGAAAGTCGCTGAGGTAAAGGCGAAGTTCAATCAAGAGAAAGGCGACGCCACTGAAAAGTGGGATGAGCTCTCTGGTGAATTAACAGAGGCCTACAGCCATATCAAAGCCGGTTTAAAAAAGTTTTTTAACTAATTGCGGGTGGGCTGCTCAAGGGCCCGCCGTGCATCATTGATATACCAGCCAAGAGCATCGTCGAGACCGTCGTTGACATTGAATCTTGGTTGGTAGTCTAGCAGCTTCTGGGCCTTGTTTATATCTGCATGTGAATGGCGAATATCACCTTCGCGAAAATCAGCATGAACAATACCCGGGTGACCTGAAAGATCAACCCCGAGAGCGGCCAACTTGTCGCGCAGCATGCTGCTGAGCTGATTCAAAGTGGTGCGGGCACCGAAAGCAATATTGTATACCTGGTTGGTAGCCTCATCATTTTCAACAAGGCCGGCAAGCAGGTTTGCCTGAACCGCGTTGTTGACATAACAGAAATCACGACTGGTTTCACCATCACCATTAATCTGCACTGTTTCTTCAGAGAGAAAGTGATGAATCCACCTTGGAATGACGGCTGCATAGGCCCCATGAGGGTCTTGTCTGCGGCCGAACACATTGAAATAGCGCAGACCGATACAGCTGAAGCCATAACAGCGGTCAAACACGTCGGCATAGAGTTCATTTACATATTTGGTTACAGCATAAGGTGAAAGCGGTTTACCAATTTTATCTTCTACCTTCGGTAAATCAGGATGATCACCATAGGTTGAACTTGAAGCTGCATAAACAAAGCGGCCTGCACCCGCGTCTTTAGCAGCATTGAGCATATTCAGAAAGCCGGTTATGTTGGCATGATTAGAGCGAATGGGGTCTTTAATTGAGCGGGGCACACTGCCAAGGGCTGCCTGATGCAGAACTATATCTACATTTTTAACAGCCTTTT
>CAZHLC010000020.1:0-14580 GCA_964532545.1 uncultured Leptospiraceae bacterium
CTTCGATAGAATGGGAAAGAAAATGAACCCTGTTAAGGTATTTAAAACGGTTCGTGAAAAATTTGAAGCCATTGCTGAAGACGTTAAAGATGCTCACTTGAATGGCCAGCCGGTGCTGCTTGGCACTGTGTCGATTGAAAATTCAGAAAAGCTCAGCAAGCTGTTAACCCAGAAAGGCGTTCCCCATTCGATTTTGAACGCCAAGATGCATGAAAAAGAAGCTGACATTGTAAAAGATGCCGGCCAGGCAGGGCGGGTCACCATTGCTACCAACATGGCCGGCCGTGGTACTGACATTGTGCTGGGTGAGGGCGTGCGCGAAGCTGGCGGTCTGCTGATCGTTGGTTCAGAGCGGCATGAATCACGCCGTATTGATAACCAGCTGCGGGGCCGTGCCGGCCGCCAGGGCGACCCTGGTGCTTCGCGCTTCTACCTGTCGCTTGAAGACGACCTTATGCGTATCTTTGGTTCTGACCGTATTGCGCCTATTATGCAGAAACTGGGTATGGAAGAGGGTGAGGCTATTGAGCATAAGATGGTTTCAAAAGCAATTGAGCGGGCTCAGAAGCGTGTTGAAGGCCATAACTTTGAAATTCGTAAACATCTGCTTGAATATGATGATGTAATGAACAAACAGCGCCAGTTTATCTATTCAATGCGTAACCAGCTGCTTGAAAATGAAAAAGTTTCTGAGCTTATTCAAGAGTTCTTTGATGATGTGATTGAAGAGAAAGTTGATTCTTTTCTACCGGGCAAAAACTTTGCCGGCTGGCAGATTGAACCCCTGCAGAACTGGCTTGAGTCATATGACCTTGAGCTGGGCCTGAGCGAAGAAGAGCTGCAAGACCGTGACCGCGAAGAAGTCATTGATTATCTAACCCAGAAAATCGAGAGCCGCTACATCAAAAAGCGCGAAGAAGTGGGTGAGGCCAACTTTCAGATACTTGAAAAAATGGTAACCCTGCAGGTAATTGACCAGAAGTGGAAAGATCACCTCTATGAAATAGACCAGCTCAAAGAAGGAATCTGGACCATGGGTTATGCTGAGCGCCAGCCCATTGTAGAGTACCGCAAGCAGTCTTTTGAACTTTTTCAGATGATGATAGGTGCTGTCAAAGAAGAGACTCTAGAGTTCATTTTTAGAGCGCAGATTGAAGGCGAACTGCAAGAAGCTGTACCTGAAGATTATGAAATTCAGGGTGAGGCCATTCATGAGGGCCATGGCTCTTATGGGGCCGGCGATGCCATGATGATCAACCCTGAAGAAAACATCATGCCGCCCCAGCAGAACAACCGCCCCAAAAGCGAAGACACCGATGCGGCCAAAAGAACCAGCGGTGGGGCTTCAAAAAGAAAGCGCGGTCGGCGAAATAAGAAAAAATAAACTCAGCGTTTGTCGATTTCGACGTAGGCGACGTTTTCAGGGCCTTCGTAAACAGCCCGTGGCCTGATCAGGCGATTGTTTTCATATTGCTCGAATATGTGAGCTATCCACCCCGAGGTGCGGGCAAAGGCAAACACAGAAGTATACATGTCGGTGGCAAAGCCCAGGGCATAGAAAACCAGAGCAGAATAGAGATCAACATTGGGTAGCAGGCCCTTTTTCTGCTGCATGGTATTTTCAACGCCTTCTGCAATCTGAAAATATTTCTGAAAACCTTTCTGCTCGCAGAGCTCAAAGGCAATTTCTTTTAACAGTTTAGCTCTCGGGTCACCTTCGCGGTATACCCGGTGGCCAAAGCCCATAATGCGGTTTTTCTTTGCCAGTTGCTCATTAACATAGTCTTCAACCATTTCAGGCTGGGCAATATCGAGTATCATCTTCATGGCCAGCTCATTGGCCCCACCGTGAAGCAAACCTTTCAGGGTAGCCAGGGCACAGACCACGGCAGAATAAAGGTCAGTTAGAGTGCCGGTGGCGACCCGTGCTGCAAAGGTTGATGCATTGAGCTCGTGCTCGGCATAGAGAATGAGTGCAGAGTTCAGGGCCTTTACTTCAACTTCGCTGGCAACTTCGTTTGTCAGAGTGAAGAGAAGGTTCTCAGCCAGCGAAAGGTCAGTGCGGGGCTCAATCATTGACTTGCCCTTGCGATGACGTTCAACGGCAGCCACCAGAACCGGCATCTTGGCCATGATTCGAATGGCCTTGGGATAGTTGCCCTCTGCTGTATCAAAGACCTCGTCATCATCGTACAGAGCCAGAGAGCTCACCAGGGTGCGCAGGGCAGCCATGGGGTGGGCGTTGCGGGGTATCTGGGTGATCTGCCTGACTATTTCAGGTGGCAGCTGTTCGTTCTGCTGCAGTTCGCTGACCAGCTTGCCCAGTTCGGCTTTACCTGGCAGTCGCTTGTTCCATAACAGATAGATAACTTCTTCAAAGGTCGACTTCTGGGCTAACTCGATCACATCAAGACCGCGATAACGCAGATAGTTGTCTTTGATGTCAGTTATAGATGATGAAAGAGCTTTTACCTCTTCGAGGCCACTGTGTAAGTCTGTACCTGTCTGGTGATGGGCCTGCTGCATAGGTTCTCAATTTTTCAGGTAGAACTCTTTGCCTTTTTTAACCATTGTTTCAAAGATATGAACGTCTTTGGGTAGCACCCGGGTGCCAATGTCATAGTAGGCCCCGGTAAAGTCGGCCCCTTCTAACTGGGCCCCGCCCAGCTTGGCAAAGCGCAGATCGGCACCCTGAAAATTTGCATTGCGCAGGTCTGCGTTGTCAATGTAGGCACCCTTGAGATTGGCACCGCTGAAGTTGGCACCCTGTAGATTGCTGCCACGCAGATAGGCGTTCTGCAGGTTGGCACCGGTGAAGTCAACGTTCTGCAGATCAATATTATCAAGCATTACCGAAGTCAGCTTGCGTTCACGCAGGTGACCAACCCCGGCCAGATCGGCCAGAATTTGCTTGCGGGTTATGATGTCATCGGCCGCCAGGCCTGTACCATTTTCATAGTCATCAAGGGCCTTGTTTACGGCGCCGAGGGCGGTATCAATATAAATACGTCTTCTTTCAGGGTAGCCATCAATATAGGTCTCAAGCTGCTCTGGTTTAATGGCCCGGGCTTCTGCAACGCTGAGGCCTTTTAAAATGTCACAGACAATGCCCAGTGAAGCAATGCTGAAGCTGCAACCCGTAGTGGTATAGCTGGCATCTTTGATGGTATCATTTTCAATCTGCAGATAGAGGCGGTAGGCATCACCGCAGCCTACATTTTTATACTCAGATACCACAGAGGCATCATCAACTTCACCATAGTTCATTCTTGTTTCGACAATGGTGTTAAATTTATCGAAATTCATGACAACAATATACCAGTGAAAAAACCAATCGGCAAGTTACAAAGAGGTGAAAATGTCGGGGATTTTATGCCCCGACACAGTTAATTACATGCTGGCCAAAATGTCTTTTTTCTTGGCGTCAAACTCTTCTTGCGTGATCAATTGTTGATCAAGCATGCCTTTCAGCTGGGCCAGTTTGGCAGCTGGGCCCGATGCGGCTGCAGTCTGCTGGGGTTGGCCACCCATCTGCTGGCCCATTTGCCCCATGCCGCCCATCATGTTGCCCATATTGAAACCCATGCCCATGCCCATGCCGGCACCCATGGTTGCGCCTACGCCGCCACCTTCGTTCTCTGCGGCTTTTTCGCCGATATCAAGCATACGCTTCTGCTGGTATTTTTCACCCAGAATATCGATCTCGGCCTTATCTGCCAGAGCGGTTTTGAGCTTTTGAACAGAAGGGTCATCTTCAGGAACATTAATCGATTCAACAAAGAATTCAATGAGTTCAAGACCGTACTTGGTGAAGCTGTCATTGATCTTTTCGCGGGTAGCAGTTGAAGTCTCTTCGATCTGGGTAGCCAGAGTAACAATGTTTACCTGACCGGCTGCCAGCATTTCTGCCAGAATGTCGCTGAGCTTTGAAGTAATGACGCCCTTGAGAAAGCCTTCTGTGTCGTCAGTGGTGGTTTTATGCTGGGTACCGACGATTTCTGTAATAAATGTCTGAGTATCAGCAACCTTGATACCATACTGACCAAAGGCCCGTACCGGTACAAACAGCCCATACTTGGGGTCTTGGGCCTGAATGGGCGTCTTGGTGCCCCAGCGCAGGTCGGTAAACGCGCGTTTGTTCACATACCAGACCTCAGCCGCAAAAGGTGTATCGCCACCAAAGGCCAGGTTCACCAGCTTTTCAAGAATAGGTAAGTTGCCAGTTTTAAGAGTATAAGTACCCGGGCCGAAAACATCAAGGGCCTTACCGCCTTTGAAAAAGACAGCCTCTTGGCTTTCGTTAACGATCAGCTGCGAACCCCAGACGATCTGGTCAGTAGGAAATCGCCATACCAGTTCGTTTGGGGCGCCATCGTATTTAATTCTATCTATAATTGCCATATGTTCACCTCTGGGCAAAAAGTCTATCGACAGGCGCAGGCCTGTTTTATACAGGCTACGACTAGTTTATTACTTGTCAACGCGATTTTCTCTGCTATGCGGGTTTATGGCAAAAAGAGTCAGTGAAGAAGATGTTAAAAAAATTGCCGGCCTCAGCCGTCTGCGGCTTGAGGGCGATGAGTTGAAAAAGCTTACGGCTGACTTCAATGAAATTCTCAAATTTGTTGAACAGATAGAAGAAGCTGATGTGACCGGCGCGAGCCAGATCAGTCACGTGTTGAACAAAACCAATGTTGGCCGAGACGATCAGGTTGTGCCCGGGGTTGAGCGTTCTGCTATCGAACTCATGAGCCCTTACTTTAAAGACGGCTTTTTTGTGGTGCCCCGGGTCATTGAAGAAGAAAAATAATCTGTGCTGTATTTTGCACACGAGAGCCTTGAATATGAGAACTTTCTGGTTTCTGAAAACCGCTCATCACTTATCTCACCTCAACTTTATCGCCGCCTGATTTCAGGTAAGGCCAAAGAGCTGAATGTTTTAGATTTTGGCTGTGGCCTTGGCTATGTTTCAACCATTCTGGCCACCCATCTGGCTGAACCCTATCATATTTACGGCTGTGACTATCAAGAAGACTTGCTTGACGAATTCTGGAAGCGTATAGTAAGGCGCGAATTGAAAAGTATCACCCCTTTTTTCATGCCCATGCGCTCGCGGCTGCTATTTCCCCGCTGGTTGCCAAAGATGGATCATGTCATCTTCTCGCTCAGCCTTTCAGCGGTTGAAGATATATTCGAGGTTTTAAAGACCATCAAAAGCATTCTGAAGCCCGAGGGGCGTATACATATTATTGAATGGGTTGATGGTGCAGAAGAATATCTGAATAAATATTTCCCCAAAGATCAACGACTTTCACCTGACAAAGTCAGAGAAACCCTTGAGCGCACCGAGTTTGAAATTTATGAAAACTATAGCGGGCTCAGTAATGTATATGCGATCAGCACCCGCTTAAAACTGCATGCCGGCACCGATTGAAGCCGCGCTCAGGCCATCGCCCAGGTTAAAATGAACCTCGGCACCTATGCGAATCATCACAATTTTGAATTCGAAACCAAAGAACAGGCGCTGCAGGGCAAAGGGAATGCTGGCCCCTTCATCAATGATAATGCTGGCAGTCGAAGTCTCGTTAAGGGCAGTGGCATTCACTGTAACATCGATATCACCGGCTACGGTAATGGTTGAATTAAATCTACCGGTGTGAAAACCCACGCCGTAACCTATATAAGGAAAAAACACCCAGAGGTTATACCAGGCCCGTATTTCACCACCCATACCGAAATAGTGCCACGATGAATTCGAGGTTACGGTATAGTTAAAACTATTCACTACAGAGGCCCCTGAAACCGAGGTTCTGCTAGAAATAGTCTGGGTATCTGAAGCTATATTGATACTGCCCTTCGTCCATGTTGTGTAGCCTGACAGGGTCAGCCCGCCTTTAAAGGTCTGGCGGCCTTCGAAGAGGTGGTAGCCGGCCTTTAATTTTGCATTGCCGATATTTACCGCACCGCTATATCCCGAAGTTACGCCGGCAGACTCGAGATTGAATTTTACTATGGGAATAAATGAGAACCGAAGATCCCACTTATCGCTGAGGGCAAAACCGGTGTTCAGGGTAAGGCCAATGCCGGGTAAAAGGCTGGGCACAGCCCCACTTGTTACCCCGGGGTCTGAATCGTTTTTGATGGCATCAGTATTTGCAAATGACGCACCCAGACCGGTACCAATGTAGAGGCCCGGAAAAGACCCCAGATTGTCTTCGCCATAGGGGTAGGCGAGGTGGGCCGTCATGGCCACTGCAGGCCCGTAGTGTTTCGCCAGGGCCCGGGCATAGCTAGAATAAATGCTGGCGTACTCTTCTGCAGCCGCAAGATTGTCGCTGTCAGTAATTCCCGGAAAATTTATGCTATAGCCGGCGTGAATAGCCTGCCCAGAACAGAATAAAAGCAGCAGAAAATAACGAAACATCTTCATATTGAGACGAATGGTACCTTTAATAAATATCGAAATGATCGCTTGAAAACCGAAGTAAAAGAAAGAATGCGGTGCGCTAAAAACCATTGACCGTCTGTCAGATTCATTTTGTCTGCTCGAATTAGACACCTACGATGAAGTTGCAAACCGAAAACAGCCAGATTCGCCGCAGATCTAACTCATCAGTTCTCTATCTGTTTATACCGTATCTGAACTACCTATTTTTCTTTTTTCAGGCACGGGGCGCCTACATCTCAATAAAAAACTATTACCAGTTTAACAAAAAGCTGCCCAATCTGGTGCGCACCCTGGTGATTACCCTCAAGTACGCTGTTTACGGTACGGTCGTTTCAGTAGCTTTGTATTCCATTCTGTTTTTATTCTCTTTTAACACCTTCGGGCCTGTGGCCACATACTATGTGGGCCTGCTGCATGACGTGACCTATGGTCTGTTTGACCCGGGCAGTGTTGCTTATCTTTTTGGTGAAGTTCCCAGCAAGCTGGTGAGCATTTCATACAAAGAAGGCTTCACGGCGGTATCTGCTGTGATTTTTACCACTTACCTGGTTTTTGGCATACTGGGCAGCCTGCTGGCTCTCTACAACATCAAATCAGACCGCAAACGCAACTTGATGGATTACTAGGCCCCCGAAGCCATCATGTCTTCTCGTAAGCAAGGGGTTGTTGTTCGTATGAACATGGCCCAATCAATCGATGGGCATATCATTGAACCCGATGGTCGCTGGCACCTTGGCGGGGCCGAAGACAAACGCCGTATGGATCAGTTGAGAGCCTGGTGTGATTATCTGGTGACTTCGCGCAGCAGCCTGGTGGCTGACGATGCGCCTCTCTATATTCGGCGCAAACCCCAGCGCAAAAAACAACCTATACCCATCATTGTTTTGCAGAACCTGCAGGCCACCCTTGATCGTAAGATGAAGGTTTTCAAAGCACCCCACCCTCCGGGGGTTATTTTTTATCAGGGCCAGCCAGATACATCTTTTGAAGAATCGCTGGCTGATCTCAAAGGTCGGGGATGGCAGATCTTTGCCTTTTCAAATGTAAAAGAAATTATTGCATATGTCGAGATCAGCGGGCTCAACCGTATTTTGCTTGAAGGCGGTGGTGTTCTCAACGGTCTGTTTCTGGCTGAAGATCTGGTTGATGAGATCTATTTCACCCTTGTACCCCATGCCTGGGGTGGGCGTACCCACGATCGCATCTTTGTGAGTGACGAGTATTTGCCCATAAAGAACTTCAAAATAAAAAATGTTGAAAGACGCAAAAACGAAGTATACTTTCGGTATCTGCGAAAATGAGTAAACCAGACTATCGCACCCCGGCGAACGTACGCAAAATTTACCGACGCCTGCAGAAACACTTTGGGCCAGCCACGCCACCCCTTGATTTTGAAACCAATGAACAGCTGGCCATTGCCGTTGTTTTGTCAGCCCAGTGCACCGATGAGCGGGTGAATATCGTTACCAAAGACCTTTTTAAGTATTATCCTGATATGGCCAGCCTGGCAAAGGCCCCCCTTGAGCGTATAAAAAAGCTGATTTATTCAACTGGCTTCTACAATAACAAGGCTAAAAACATCAAGGCCCTGGCAAAGGCCCTGGTAAAAGACTATGATGGCAAAATACCCGATGATTTTGATGTGCTGGTTAAGCTGCCCGGCATTGGTCGCAAGACTGCCAATGTGGTGGCCAACCAGGCCTTCGACAAGGCCTATGGCATTGTAGTTGATACCCATGTGAAGCGGGTAGCCAACCGGTTGGGGCTGACCGATATGAATACGCCTGAGAAAATTGAAAGAGACCTGATGTCTTATGTACCTGAAAAACTATGGAAAGATTTCTCTTTATACATTATTTTTCACGGACGCAAATTCTGTGATGCCCGCAAACCCCGCTGCGAAGAGTGCCTATTGGCTGATAGCTGCCGTATGTATGCTACTGCTGGTAAAGGCTAGCGGGTCGTTTTTAACCGGCTATAGTAAATCTTCGCGGTCGAAATTTCCCTGAACAAGTTGAACCAGGCTTTCAACCGCCTCTTCTTCTTTGCTGCCTTCAGCCTTGATGGTGATGGTTGTGCCCCGGGTGATGGCCAGCATCATCAGGCCCATGATGCTTTTACCATTAATCTCGGTTTTGCCCTTAGACACCTGAATTTCACAGGGGAACTTATTAGCCAGCTTCACAAACATGGCCGCAGGCCTCGCGTGCACCCCTGATTCTACTTTTACATCGACTGTTTTTTCAATCATTACTCTTCTTCTTCGGCCATACGTTTGGTCGTTATATGCATAAGTCTTTCATTAAAAGCCCTGGCTGCATGTACGCCCATCTGCTTGAGGCGCAGGTTCTTGGCGGCTGTTTCAACCAGAATCGGCACATTGCGGCCAGGCCGCACCGGAATCGTCATCAAAGAGACCTGCACGCCCAGAATTTCATAGGTGGGGTTATCAAGCCCCAGCCTGTCATATTCATGGTCTTTCTGCCAGTCTTCGATCTGTACTACCATATCAATTCGTTTGCTTTTGCGCACAGAACCGGCACCAAATAGATCTTTGATATTAATAATGCCAAGGCCTCGAATTTCCATATGGTGTTCAATCACATCAGATACATAGCCATAGAGTCGCTGGCCACCAAGGCAGATGATCTCAACAATATCATCAGCTACCAGGCGATGGCCCCGTTCGACCAGCTCAAGGGCTGTTTCGCTTTTGCCCACCCCGCTTTTACCAATCAAGAGAATTCCCACCCCGAAGACTTCAACCAGTACACCATGCATGGTGGTTTTGGGTGCGGTCTTTTTATCAAGGTAGTCTGAATACAGTTGAATAAAACGGTTGGTGGTGTGCTGGGTGCGAAAAACCGGAACGTTCTTTTCACGGGCAAACTTCAGCAGCATGGCCGGGGGTTCATGCCAGTGGGTATAAACCAGGGCCGGCATATAGTATGAAAAATACGTTTTGAGGGCGTTTTCTAACTTTTCTTCACTGAGAGAATTAAGCAGGGCCCACTCGCCATTGCCAAAGATCTGAATTCTTTCGTTGGCAAAGTGGTCAACAAAACCGGCCAAAGCCAGCCCCGGGCGGTTGATTTCTGCACGATTAAGTTTTATATTGAGGCTGATCTCGGGTGTGAGCAGTTCTAAGCGAAAATCAAGACTGTCATCTGTAAGATCTTTTACCCGAACCGCCATTGATTAAACTGGCGGCCGCTGAATGACCAGTTCGCCGTGTTTACCCAGAAAAATCAGGTTCATACGGCGGGTAGCCTCATTAACAAAGACCAGAAAGTCGGTCATCGACTCACGCAGTTTATCTACCGCGTCACCATGAGTCATGGTCGACATGGGGTAGAGCGAAACCGCGATTGTTTTGAGCTCGCTTTCAACCAGGGTGACAACCCGCTCTTCGTACTGGCCCAATTCTGAAGTTGGTGAGATCACTGAATAATTGCCGTCGGGCCTGATAAACAGAAAACTGTATCGTTTTTCATTGCTGTGATGAAACATTAAGAATCTGAACTTCTGGGCCTGCAGCTGCAAGATGGCTTCGGTGTCGCTCATGGGTTTGGCCGGTGCATCATGCACATGAATGGTGGCTTCGACAGCCTCATCGGGCAGATCAAGGGCCGGGCTCATGGGGTGGGGTTCGGCGGTCACTCGTTCGTTTTTTTTATGATGACGGTCTACCTGTTTTTGCAGGGCATCGACACAGCTGTCAATGGCTGCATACATGTCTTTGTTCGTTTTTTTAATATGAAATACGGTTGAATCGGCATGAATCGTTATTTCAAAAAACTGATTCTGCCTGATTACCCCAAGACGGGCGTCGGCGCCCTCAACATGGTGAAAGCGGCTGTCAAGTTTGGCCATTTTTTCGTCTATATAATCTTTGATGGCCTCAGTGGGCTCAATGTTTTTAAAGTAGTAGGCGACTTTCATAGTTTCTTAGAATACCTTTCTCTCTTTGGCTGACGGAATGTGTAGTAATTTTCTATACTTCGCTACGGTTCTGCGTTGAATATCGTAGCCCTGTTTCTGCAGCGATGTGGTGATGGCCATATCTGACAGGGGTGCATGGCGATCTTCTAAGGCCAGCTCGGCGAGAATTGCTTTTTTCAAATCTTCAGGGCCATAGACCTGGCCGTCTTTGCTGCCAATCTTCGCAGGAAAAAACACCTTCAACGGAAAAATGCCCCATTTGCACTGGCAGTATTTGTGAGAAACAATGCGTGATATGGTTGAAACATGCACATCAAGCTTTTCAGCCACATCTTTCATATTGAGTGGCTTCAGGTAATTGGTGCCCTTCAGAAAAAAATCAGCCTGCCAGGCCAGCAAAAAGGTCGCGACCTTTTCAAGCGACTGCTGGCGGTATTCAATGCTGGCCAGTAGCCCCTGGGCGTTCTGAAACTTTTCTTGCCAGACCTTCTGCTGCTCTTTGTTAACACCCTCTTTCAGCTGGGCAAACTCGTCGTAGAGTTCTTTGTTCAGCGCAATTTCGGGTAACAACTTGTTCTGTACCACAACCTGAACCCCTTCACCAGTTTCGATAAAGTTGATTTCGGGGTATACGTAGGCCTCTGCTATTTTGTCAAAGTTGCGGGCCGGGTAGGGGTCAAGCTGTTCGAGCAGCGCCAGCTTTTCTTTGATGATTTCTTCTGGCAAGAGTAGTGATTTAGCCAGCTCGGCGATACGCTCTTTGGTCATACGGCCGGTGGCTTCTTTTGACTGGCGCAGAATAGAAATAATATCTTGCAGTAGAAAGTCGCGGCTGAACTTCTTCATCGCCTGCCATTCAAGTGACTGCCAGATATCTTGTGCACCCACCCCGGGGGGGTCGAGGTTGCGTAATAGTTCAATGGCCTCGTTTACTTTTTTGCGGCTGAAACGCTGGTATTTGCTGATATCATCAAGGGGTGATTCGGCAAAACCCTTATTATTGATGGTTGAAATCATCTGACGCAGCAGCTGGTTCATGCTGTCTGAGAGATCAAGTTCTTCAACCTGGGCAATGAGGTATTCTTGCAGGGTCTGGTTACGATAAAGCGTGTTTTCAAGCAGGGTGCTCTGCTCGCGCTGCTCACGCTCGGTTAAAGAGCGTTCACTTGAGGCCTGCAGCGGGTCAACCTCGCTGGGGCACTTTTCTTCGAGAAAGGGGTTTTCGGCCAGCTCTTTATCGAGGCGGCCGCGCAGGTCATACGAGTTCAGGGCCAGTACCTCGATGGCGGCCCGCAGACCGATCGAAATGCTCTGCTTCTGCTTAACCTGCAGGCTTATTTTGTTTGATTGAGCCATTTATACCCTTATAAAATAATACGGCGAGGGCAGAAGACCCATTATTAATTACATTTGAAAGTTTTCGCCCAGGTAAATTTCTTTGGCCTTGGGGTCGTTGATCAATTCTGGTGCGGTACCCTCGATGAGAATTTCACCCTGAAACATAATATAGGCGCGGTCGGTAATCTGCAGGGTTTCGCGTACATTGTGGTCGGTAATCAAAATGCCCAGGTTCATCTGTTTCAGATGGGCTATGATTTTCTGAATCTCACTTACTGCAATGGGGTCAACCCCGGCAAAGGGCTCATCGAGCAGCACAAATTTGGGGTCGCCAGCCAGGGTGCGGGCAATTTCGGCCCGGCGGCGTTCACCACCAGAGAGGGTGAGCCCCAGCTGGTTCTCTACATGGTTCAGATCAAGCTGTTCAAGCAGCTGGTCGGTGCGCCGCTTGATGTCATCTTTTTTAAAACCGCGAATCTCTAAAATGGCCTCAATGTTTTTGCGTACCGAAAGTTTGCGAAAAATAGAGGGTTCTTGGGCCAGATAGCCAATACCCTTACGGGCCCGCTTGTACATAGGTAGGTCGGTAATATCTGCATCGCCTAGAAAAATTTTACCCTCAGTAGGCTGTACCAGCCCAACTACCATGTAAAACGATGTGGTTTTGCCGGCCCCGTTGGGCCCCAGCAGACCCACCACTTCGCCCTGGCGAATATCAAATGAGTTACCCTTCACTACGGTGCGTTTACCGTAGCGCTTAATGATACCTTCAGTACGCAAAATTAAGTCACCCTCGATGGGGGTACCGGTAAACTGCTTCTCAGCTTTTTTCGACTTTGTCGCCGGGGCTTTCTTCTTGGTAACCTTTTTCTTGGTCTTGGCTTTTGCAGTGGTTTTCTTGGTAGCCACGGGTTTATGTGCAGGTCATAATCTGGCTGTCAAAAATAAAAAATCAGGCCTTAAAGCGGGGCTGTCGTGTTATAAACTAAGAAGGCCGCCCAGGGGGCGGCCTTAAACAAATGATCTCTCGCGTGCGAGTGATTACATGTCGATGCGATAACCAGCAGTGAAGCTAACAGTTACGCCACTGAAAGATACAGGAAAGTATACTTCAGCTTCGTTGGTAGCATCGCCAGCCTGGTAGGTACCTTTAGTAACCGAAGCCAGGTCATTGGCCGTTGAGCGATCAAATGACTTGGTTGTATCGCTTGTATTACCAAGTTTCGTACTTGCGACTTTGGCGAAGGCGTCGAATTGAACTTCAACACCCAGGTCGACATTGTTGCCCATGCCGGCACGGGCACCTAGAATGTAGGTAAGACCAATGCCACTGGCATCAAGCTCAAGGTTTGAAGACTTGTCTTCGCTACCTGCTGTCTGGCTCAGGGCCAGCTGCAAGAACTCGTTTGAAGCCTCAATGGTCGTTTTATATGCAAAACCGCCGCTGTAAAAGCTCGGGCCCAGAGCACCATAGATCTCTACGGTTTTATTCAGAGGAACCTGCAAACCGACTAGAATCGGAATGCGGATGAAACTACCGCTGAACTCGCTGGCTGTTTTGAAAGACTGGCCTTTCAAACCTGACACGGTGGTTGAGTTGATTGTAGCCGCATAGGCATTATCACATGTCAAACCGTTTAGGGCAGCGTTGTTGATACCACAGTAGCTGTTGCCGGCCGCAGCCGTCGTGCCACCATTGACCCCTCCTGATAGAGCTGTACCAGCAGCACTAGCTAAGCCAGCGACTACGCTTGTGTATTCACTTCTGGTAAGGTCGTTTTTACCACCACTAAGAAGGGTATTGAAGTCAATACCAGACCTGACAAATAGATATGAGGTAATATCAAAGCTGACATTCAAACCCAAATTCAAATTTGTTGTATTTACCGAGCTAGTATTAGCAACACCCTTATCAGCATCAAAAGTGGTACCTGAGACCAAACCGTTGGTGGTAGCGTATGTACCACCTGCTAGGGTATTAACATTTGACCAGCCTGCGCTAGGGGTAGTGAAGGCGTTGCTTGAAATCAAGCCACCGCGACTATCAGCATCAGCTTTAACCTGGTCGTTGCCTTTGAGATTCTGAAAATCACCAGAAAAACCATAGGCATTAAATTGAAGACCAGAGGTTACGCCAATTCTTAACCCTTTGCCAAAGACAGTGCTGCTAAGCAGGGCAAACGCAGTGAATGTCGTTAGAATTAATTTAATCATTTTATTCATCTTCATTCACCTCCTTATAATCTGTAGCCAACAACAACTGAAAAGTTGTGGCCACCAACATCAACCGGAACCTCTACCTGAAACTTATCGGCATTGCCCGATGCATTGGTAGATTGAGTACCGCCCTTAGTTCGAGCTAATTCCCACGCTGCAAGTGTGCCAACGCCTTGAATGATATTCTTGTTATCTGCTGTAGAATCAGGATTCTCAACAGTAACTTCATCTTTCATTTTCACGGTATTGCTGATAAATGTGTACTCGAGACCTAACATGATGTTTGGTGCCATTTCATACTGCCAGCCTAGTAAGAATTCCATACCGAGGCTACTACCACTCAGGGCCAGCTCGCCAGAGGTCTTGTCTGTTGTACCGTTCAGGTTAGTAGTCAAATGGTCGTTCGAACCATCTTTAGGCAGCGCTGAGCTGTCGATTGAGGGTAGTGTAAAACCGCTATCCATTGTTACAGACTGCTTATAGGTTAAGCTGGCTGTATTGAATACCAGACCAAGACCGCCATATACCACATGATTGCCTTGTCTAAGTTGAGGGCCAATTACCAGTGGTATCGAAAGAATCGAACCTGAAAGGCTGTCTTCTTGCGAAAAGTTTCTTCCGGCTGAATCTGTTAT
>CAZHLC010000021.1:0-14295 GCA_964532545.1 uncultured Leptospiraceae bacterium
CCATACCATCGAAGACCTCACTACCACCACTGCAGGCATCTTTGATAATATCAGAACGACCGGTGTGCTGGGGCGCAATGCCTTTCGCGAAAGTGAACGAAAATATTCACGTATTATAACAGAACTCGATCGAGACTCTCTGAAAGATGGTGTCATCGAACTTTCATCGACCATGGCCGAGCTCAATGACTACAGCCACCGCCATGCAGTCAATACCGGCAGCATGGCACTTATTCTGGGGGCCAAGCTGCGCATACCCAATGAGCAACTGCTTGAGCTGGTACAGGCAGCCTACTACTTTGACATCGGCCTGACAAAGGTACCTACCGAGTTGCTGCATAAAGTAAACCGCCTCACCCCCACAGAGAAGCAACTGCTGAAAGATCATACCAAACTGGGCTACCAGATTCTCGATAAGTTTTCAAGTGATAACCCCGAGATTACCAGCAGCATCTCTGCAAAACTTACAGCTCTGATGCACCATGTAAAATATAATGGCCGCGGCTACCCGGCCGAAATGCAGGTCAAGGGCCAGAGCGTTCGCCTTGAATATAAACACCTGCCCCAGTTCGCCAAAATCACCAGTATCTGTGACCTGTACTGTGCCCTTACAGAAAACCGCCCACACCGCAAGGCCATGACATCACGCAGGGCCCTGAGGGTCATCATGAATGAAACCTACCAGTCATACGACGCTAAACTGGTGCATGACTTTATCAGCCAGATGGCCCTCAACCTCAACATGAAAAAATCTTTTTACGAAAAGCTTGATGTGGTTATGCTGCTTTCACAGAAAAAAGAAGGGCGCAAAACCATTCAACAGAACGAACTGGCCATCGTTGATGAGGTTCACTCACGTAACATCATGCGCCCCAGCGTGGTTCTAATGTATAACGTAGGCACTAAACGTAAACTTAACCGGGTGAGAGTTGATTTAAGGCGCGACCCCAGCCGCAGCATGGTTAAGATTGTCGAAGCACCTGAAGTTAAAGACAAAGTATTGAATATGTGAATCAGCTCTGCAGCGCTTTCACCAGAGCAGCGAAACTGTCAAAACGAACTTCGCTTTCAAAATTTCCATAGCCATAGGTCATTTGAATAAAGGGCAGGCCTGCACCATCGGCCGCCTCAGCATCCATTGTGGTGTCGCCAATATAAACAGCATCTTGCAGGTTATTGCGCTGACAGATTAGCTTAAGATTCTCTGATTTTGGCAGGCCCGTACCGCCATGGCATTCGGTATCAATAAAAAGGTCTTCGGTGCCGCTTAAGGTCAAAAAGATCTCGAGATAATCTACCTGACAGTTTGATACCAGAAAAAGCCCATAATCACTCTGCAGCTGCTGCAACCCCTCTTTAACACCTTCATAGAGTTGGCCCCCATGCTCTCTGGTATAGCGATGCTCATACTCAGAGATGGTTTCACCCACATGCAGCTGCTCATCAGGGTCTAATTCAGAAAATTTGCGGGCAAAAATATCGGCGAAGGCGAGACCTGCGATATCTTTGATGTCTTGCGATGTAATTTCACGGGTATAACCCAGCGATTTGAGCGCGCCGTTCCATGCTTTGGCAATGGTTACTGTAGAATCCCACAGGGTGCCATCAAGATCAAAGATCAGGTTTTGATAATTCATCGGCCGGGCCGGGCCACCACGTGGTTTGAGGGGGCCGACTCATGGTCAGCATGCTCGGGCTTTTCGCTGTAGGCATTGTCACAGGCCGTTACCCAGAAATAGTAGGGTACCCGGTTCTGCAGCAGGGGATACTCATAGCGCAGAGAAGGTTTATCTTTAATATAGGCTATATGTTCGCGAATTACTTCATTATTAATGACTACTTTGATTCGATTCTGGTAGCGCAGATCATTGGTAAACAGCCGGTCTTTGTCAGTGAGGGGTATGGGTAGGTAACCACGATCGGGTTGGGTTGTTATTTTCTTAAAGCGCAGCACCCCCAGGGCCACCCCGGGTTTGACGCCATAATACACATGATAGCGGCCATTGTTGATAACATCCATCTCGGCGTTGCGCAAAAACCGCAGGGTCACCTCGCGATCACCAACCGAAGCTACCTCAAGCAGTCTGGGGGCCTGGGGTGGGCGATTGTCGGTAGCCGCCAGATTTACCCGGCTCAGCGATGGTGAGGCCTGACCTTCGGGGTCGGCGTAGAACTTCAGTTTATACTGCACATAGCGCCCCCGGCTTAATTTACGATCAGCTGGCCGCACCCTTTTAAAGGGCATCTCGTACTCAGACAACGACGGGGGAAAAGGTCGATCAGAGATTCGGTAGAACATGGCAAGGTATGAGTTAGCCGGCAAGCGCGCCTGGTAATCAAGTTTATAGAGCTGTGACTGTGAATAAGGCAATTCATAAATTGAACTGATGGCAGTGCCCGGCTGCTGGTCATAGTGGTTACCCGTTTTCTGGGTAGCCCCGAAACCACCAACCAGGGCGTCGGGCTGCAGTACCCGGTTACTGAAAATCATTTCATCGAGGGCACCGAGATAGTTTTTGCCAATGATCAGAGGCGATCTATCCCACTTATGAAAGGCCAGAATATAATTGCTACCCCCTGGTCTGCCGGTGCTGGTTACATAAATTCTGTTCTGCTCTTGCCCCTGCAGGTGCAGAGTCAGGCTGCCATCTCGTTCACGAAACTGCAGTAACACACCCTGAAAGCGGTTAATCACCAGTGGGTCTTTGGTGCTGATGCTGACCCGCTTGAGCAGCTGGTCGGGCAGAGAAAAAATATTGAGAAACTCAAAAGTCAGTCGCCCTTTCTTCCACATGCAGCGCAGACCGCGGCGACGGCCTTCAAACAGCCCCAGCTTGCGGAATATTTCCATTTCTTGTTTCAGCTGGTAGGGTCGCAGGCGAAAATAAATTGAGAAGTCGCCTGAACGGCTGCTTTGATTGAGAAAAAGATACTCGGGTACATCGATCCACACCTGGTGCTGGGGTTGCTCAAAGCTGATTGAGTCACCGATTGAATCAGGATAGTTAACAGCTCTGAAGAAGGCCTTGATGACTTTGCCACCCCTGACCCCGGCAGCAAGGCTCAGCTCTTTAGAGCGCAGGTTACCTGCCTGGGTCGAAAGATTGTCAAACGAGGCATAAAGACTGTCAACCTGGGTTTGTTGACTCAGCTTAAAACGGCGCCGCTTCAGGGTAATCTGCTGGTTACCGTTTTTGTCTGTATGTACTTTGAGATTCTGTAAAAAAACAAATTGAAAGGGGTTTTTGCGGTTACCCCAGGTTTTCTCAACAGCTTCTGCTGCTGAAAAAGAAACAAGTAAGACTGTGCTAAGTGCCAGCCTGCTGAGCCATTTCAATGGCGTCAAGGCGGCGCTGGTGTCGGCCACCTTCGAATTCATTGCCAAGGTAGGTTTCAATGATGCTGAAGGCTTCAGCCTCAGATAAAACACGCGCACCCAGTACCAGCATGTTTGCATCATTGTGTTTGCGGGCCATTTCTGCGGTAAACTGGTTGTGGCAGAGGGCGGCTCTGATGCCCTTAAAGCGGTTCGCGGTGATTGAGGCCCCGATGCCGGTGCCGCACAGAGCGATTGAAAGCTGAACTTCGTTGCCCAGAACGCCCTCACATAATTTTTGAATGAACCCGGGGTAATCAACAGATTCGGTGCTATTGGTTCCATAATCTTGCCATTCTATATCTTTAAACTTGGCCTTAATGGCTTCTTTTAACTCGTAACCGCCGTGATCTGATGCAATGCCCATTTTCATGGGGATAGCCAGCGGCTCAGAATCA
Source organism: uncultured Leptospiraceae bacterium (assembly GCA_964532545.1). GTDB lineage: Bacteria > Spirochaetota > Leptospiria > Turneriellales > CAZHLC01 > CAZHLC01. The sequence goes on from CAZHLC010000021.1 coordinate 3,775, forward strand.
ATTTGTAAAAGGTATTTTGAATATTCTTTTATAAAATCGGTCAATTACGTTACAACCGCAGGCAAAAAATTAGCAGGTTTTCAGCCCTTTTTCTGCCTACAAAAGTGTTGCACCCTGGCTAAAAAATGCCGTCAATAATAGAAACATGGGCAAAAAACTCTCTCACCTTCTTTCATTTGTATTCTGTAGCAGCATGCTGGTAGCGCAGCCAACCGTGCTTAACGAGGTCACCAGTGGGCAAGACACTGAAAAACTGAACCGTGAAGGTATTGATCTGGCCGACCAGCGCAAATATGATGATGCCCTGGGAAAATTCAGAAAGGCCACAGCCATACATGATAAAAACAGTGCCAAAACCTATAACAATCTGGGTTTCGCTTACCAGCTGAAGGGCGATGAACTGCGGGCCATTGCAGCCTACCGCCATGCGGTCACCCGCGACCCTAACCTGATTGAACCGCGCCAGAACCTGGGCAAGTTGCTCTATGATAAGGGTCAGTACTCAGAGGCCATACAGCATGGTGAAAGGGTAATGGCTCTAGACCCACGTAATACTGAAGTACCCAAATGGCTGCCTGACGCCTACCGTCGCAAAACCGAAGAGCGTCTCAACAATCTGCGCGAGAACCGCCGTGAGCCAGTTGGTGGCACCTCGGGGGGGCGCAACTCAGAAGATGACTATGCCTCTGACTATATCTTTGAAGTGGGTTATGAATTTACCGGCGCCATGAAACTGACCAAGGCCAGCAGCACCTTTGCCCTGCATAAGCAGGGTGGTATACTGCGCTACCCCATGAATATGTGGGCCAAGATCAGACCTTCAAAGAAGGTGGTTTTAGATTTATGGGTTGGTATGCCCTTTCTCGGTTCAATGCAGCCCAGTCTTATCTCAGGGCGGCAAAAGGCCCAGGCCATCTATGATTTCGGCACACTGTTCGTTGGTGCCGGCCTGTTGTTCACTCAGGCCAATTTAAACTTTTCTAATATCCCCCGCAAGAGTGATGGAGATGTTGTTTTTCGCAACAATACCGACACCAGCCGGGCCAGTGACGTGAAGCTGGGCCTGGTTTTCGGTATGAAAAGCGATTTTGGCAAACTGACCCTGGCGGCCTACCCCCGTTATCTTTTTCGTGATACTTCAAGCGGGCCCCAGACCATTGAAATTGATGCTGCCCAGGTCTCACTTGATTTTCGTTCGCGACCCTACTACCTTGGCTCAAAAACCAATGCGAAGGCTTTTCCGCTGCGTTACAACTTCGGTATTGTTGTTGATGAAATCTATGTGATGGAATATAAAGTTCCTTCAACCGGCGGCACGGTCAGTCACTGGTTTGGCACCTATGACATCAATCTGGGCATTGAGGTCAACGACCTCAACCCTGCCCGCAAAGGCTTTCAGTGGACGGCCGGCTTTCAATTCACCGAACGCCTTTATTTTCGTGACACGAATAACACCAACTCACTCGACTTTGGTAACGGTCAGGGATACTTTGGCTTTTCGACATCGGGCTCGGTTAAGGGTAATTCTTTTCCCAGTTTTGCTTCAAACACCCACATCGTCAGCCTGTTCTCGCGCCAGCTATTGTTTAACCGTCTGTTTCTCAGAGAAAGAATTGGCTATGAGATTTCTCAGAACAACGACCCTTTTCAGACACTTCTGTTTGATGTATCACTGGCCACACGCTTCTAGTCAATCATGCAGAGGCTGCTGCTCTTTTTTCTGCTGGCAGGTTCAGCGCTGGCTGCCAAAGGCGACTGGCGCTTTTACTATAACGAGGGCCTGAGTCACTACCAGGCACAGCGCTACGAGAATGCTCTGTATTATTTTGAGAGGGCAGCTGAAAAAAATGCAGATAATGCCATTATATTTCGGGCCATTGGCCACTGCAACCGCGAGCTGAAAAAGCCCTACGCCTCAATCAGTGCCTATGAAAAAAGTCTGGCCCTGAATAGAAAACAGCCCGACCTGCTGCTTACCATGGGCGATTTTTATACCACTAAGCGAAACTATAAACGGGCCCAGCTGATGTATGGGCGATACTACAATCAAAAAAAAGACAACGATGAAGCCAATTTTAAGTATGCGCTCTCACTGGCGCGTAATGGCCAGAGAGACAGAGCAAGCCAGCTCATGGGGGCCCTCAGTCAGCCCAACAGCGCGGTTCGAACCGAGTGTCTCAACTATTCAAAAGCAAAGCTGCATAAAAAAGCCTATGAGTGCTGGCGTAAGCTCAGTCTGTTAAACCCGGCCGATGCCGAAAACCTTCTGGCTCTGGTACACCTTGAAGAGAAACAGCTGATTCAACCCAGTCGCAGCGAAAACTGGGCCGAGAGTCTGTTTTTGTTACACGGGCAGAACGAACGTTTCGCCTGGCCCCTGTTCTATCAATACTACCGTGCGAAAAAATTTACACACGCCGCAAGGGTGTTAAAACAAATCGAAAAGATTTCAGCCAATAAAGCGCTGGTTCACTTTATGCGGGCAGAGTTGCTGCGCGAACAAGAAAAGGGTGCAGCAGCCGATCAGGCCTATGAGAAGGCCCTGAAAAACTGAATTATTTTTTGGCGTTCTTTTTAGGGTAGCAGAGGTAGAAGCGCGCGCCAGAATCTTGCGGAAACGAAGCAAGGTGAATGGCCCAGGGCTCAATGGTGATCATCTCACCGGCCTGCAGGTCGATTATTTCTTCTTCGATGATAAGGCGCATCGAACCTTCGAGTAGAAGAATGATTTCTTGATGAGCGTGACTGTGATAGGGCACCAGCTCGCCCTTCTTCTGGTTGATTTCGTATATCTTATAGTTCTTGAGCAAGAGGCCCTTGATAAAGCGCATGACCTCAGTTTCAGAACCAAACAGGCGGCTAGAGTCTTCTATGTTATAGTATTTACTCACTGAACTAACCTTACTTATTTAGACGAGATCTGTCAATAAATCTTTCAAAACCCGGGGCAAAAAGTTTATGCCCGCAAACTTTTTTAAATCATTCATACAAAAAAAGGGCCGCCGGGGCCCTTTTTTCAACTGAGTATTTGTTTCTGTTTTCAGTGTTCGAATTTTTCGCGCATTTTTTCTTGCTGTTTGCGAATACGCTCAAGAGCTGCCTGGTTACGCTCTTGCTGTTTTTTCAGCATTTTGTAATTTTTCTCTTTTAACAGCTTCAGCTTTTTAAATATCTGCATTTTACGCTTAACAAACGAATCAAGAATCTGCTGCTTAAGCTCACTGCCAGTGGTGACAACCTGGTTGCCACCTTCAACTGCCACCTCTTCTTCGCGGGTGGTTGAAGATACACTCACTGAGCCATCGTTAACATAGACTCCCGATTCGATCTTGGCCTCATCGGTTTTTTTGTTATCGGCAGCATCGCCACTGTTTTCGCTGACAACAAATTCAGTACCGCGCACACCAGCAACGGCCGTGGGGGTTTTAACCTTAAAACCACCGCCCTTGCTGTATTTTTTGGCAATTTTTGAATAAACCCGGCCCTGGCCCAGTTCAACCAGCACCTGCTCGACATCGCCCATCTCATAGAGATTTCGAAAGTATAAAACTGTATAATTCGATACCCGCAGAACGGCCCGGCGGCCAATCTGAATGTCAACCTTACCTTTCTGGGTAAATAGTTTGTCATCTTTGTTAAAAATGGTACGAACCCTTACCCGCTTCTTCTTGCCATTGCGTACATAATACACCTTGCCCCGAACAAATTTGGCCACGGCCAGAGTTGTACCAGCCTTATCTTTGGCATACACGGGAATGCTGATCAAGCTCAGAAAAAATGATAATAAAACAGTATTTCTCAAGAATTTCATGGCAAAACCTACCTTTTTATGTGAGAGAATCAAATGTAGAAACACCTGTTACTATATTAGACGTAGAAAATCAACCAAAGTTCGGGCCTAAAATTGTTATTAGGGCCTACTCTTTGTTGACCGACAGGCCTGAAAGGCATATAATGTATGTATGTCAGAGGCCAAACTCAATTTTCTGAAAAAACTTTACCGGCAAATGCTGCAGATTCGCCGTTTTGAAGAGGCGTCGGCCAAGGCCTACGCCAGCGGCAAAGTTAAAGGGTTTTGCCACTTATACATAGGCGAAGAATCAGTAGCTGTGGGGGCTCTGGCAGCCCTCGAAGAACGCGATTATGTTATTGCCACCTACCGAGATCATGGCCATGCCCTGGCCCGAGGTATGTCATCAAAAGAAATAATGGCCGAGTTATTTGGTAAGGTAACGGGCTGCAGCAAGGGCCTCGGTGGCTCGATGCACCTTTTTGATGCTGAAAAGAATTTTATGGGCGGCCACGGTATAGTTGGCGGCCATGTGGCAGTTGCCACCGGGCTGGCCTTTGGCAGCGAATATAAAAGAGAAAGGGCAGTCACCGTGTGTTTTCTGGGTGAAGGTGCCATCAATATTGGTGGCTTTCACGAGGGTGTCAGCCTGGCTGCTTTATGGAACCTGCCCATAGTCTTTATCATTGAGAACAACCAGTATGCCATGGGCACCCCGCTTTATCGCTCACAGAGAATCGAAGACCTGTCAAAAAAGGCGGTTGGCTATGGCATACCAGGTCTGCGCATTGATGCCGGTGATGTGCTCGATGTTTATGACTGTGTTAAAGGCGCAGTAAACCGGGCCCGTGAAGAAAAGGGCCCCACAATCATAGAGACCATCACCTACCGCTACCGGGGCCATAGCATGTCAGACCCTGCCAAATACCGCACCGGCGAAGAACTTGAAGCCCAGAAACAGAAAGACCCCATTAAAGATGCCGAGAATCAACTGATGGCTGCTGGCATGGGCAAAGAAGACTTCAAATTAATTGATGAAGAAATCAAGGCAGAGATCAAAGAGGCGGTTGAGTTTGCCGAAAAATCTGACCCACCCCCACTGTCGATGCTGCACCAGTACACTTACTCACAACCCATGTAGTTATGGCACGCCATTACATCATTGAAGGCAGGGTACAGGGGGTAGGTTTTCGCTACTTCACGAACGAAACCGCTGCGCAACTGGGTGTCAGTGGCTGGGTAAAAAACCTGCCCGGGGGCGAGGTTGAATGCCTGGCCGATGCCGATGAAGCGGTTCTTGCCAACTTTGAAAAAAAGCTGTGGCAGGGCCCCTCTATGAGCAGGGTCACAGATATCAAGATCAAACAAACAGATAATGACGTGCCAGCTGGCTTTTCAATACTGCGCTAATCGATGATCTTTGCCTATAATCTACTGCTGTTTATTGCCTACCCGCTATTGCATATTGCAGCTTTCTTTTCGAAACGCCTGAAGAAGAATATCATGATCAGAAAAAGCCAGAGCAACCTGGCTTTTTTAAAGAATATTCCCGAAGGGCGGCCCATTTACTGGCTGCATGCAGCCTCTGTGGGTGAATATGAAAATGCCCGGGCCCTGGGTCTGGCCCTGAAAAAGAAAAAGCCAGACTGCTTTCTCATATTCAGCGTATATTCTTCAAGTGCCTATGACCAGCGACGCAGTGATGAGCTGCCCGATGTTTTCTTTGTACTACCCTTTGATTTCAGTTTTACCGCAAAGAAGCTGGTGCGGGCCATTAAACCCAACCTGATTCTCTATGCAAAATACGACGTCTGGCCCAACCTGGCCTGCATAGCCAGCAAGGCAGGCATACCCCAGGCAATTTTCAGTGCCAGCCTGCCACTCACATCGAGGCGCAAATCAGCTTTAACCAGAAAGTTCTATCGCAGGGTATATTCGTATTTAAATATAATTTACAGTGCCACTGACGAACACCGCGAGCGCCTGCTTGAACTGCACGATGAGGTACATACCCTGGGTGATACCCGCTATGATTCGGTTGCTATTCGGGCGAAAAGTATTCCCGCTGATTTGAAAAAACTGCTGAAGGGTTTTATCGATAATAAAAAGCAGCTGATCATTGCTGGCTCAACCTATCTTACCTCTGAGACATTTCTGATTGATGCGATCAAAGAATTACCTGATGCGCAGCTGATTCTGGCACCTCATCACATTGACGACAATCATCTGCAGTCACTGAACCTGGTTCTTGAAAAGTCGGGTACCACCTATATCTACTATACTGAACTGCAGAAGATACAGAACAAACACAAAGCTCAGATTCTGGTGATTGACATCATGGGCATTCTGCCCTGGCTATATGGCATGGGGCAACTGGCCTATGTGGGCGGTGGCTGGCAGGGTTCGATTCACTCTGTGCTTGAGCCCGCCTTCTTTGGGCTGCCGGTTCTCAGCGGGCCCTACATGCTGAATTCGCAAGAAGCCATTGGCCTGCGTGAGAAAAAGCTACTGACCCTGATGAAAGAGCCAGACAAAGAAGCGGTTTTCAGCTGGATAAACGGCCTCAGAAAAAACCATGTTGCTAAAGGCAGGGCGCTCAAAGCATTTTACGCTGAGCGTATGGGGGCCAGCGACCGCTTGGTAAAAGACTTTAAAGAACGCGGTTTTCTTTAGGTTTCTTTGAAAAAAGACGGCGTGCGGCCAGAAAATACCGTTTAAAGGGGTTCACCAGATGCAAAGCGGCCCTGATGTTTTCGATGTTATTCTTAATAGACTCATAACCCATTTCAATACATGCATCTGACGATGTATAGTCGGCCCAGTGAATGTTGCCCTTAATGGGTTGAATCACAATTGAAGCCTGGCGCATCTGCCGCTGTCGCCGGTAATACGAAGCAATCTCTTCAGTTCGAAAAAAAACATCGAGGCCGCTGCGCACTTCTTTCTGGGGCAGCCCCTCATTTGAAACATCAACCACCAGTGTTCGCCTTGCGCCCAGTTTTGTGGCCGCCTCAACCCCGGTCTTGTCGAGCACCCCACCATCACAGTAATCTTCGTCGTCTATATTCACTGGTGGAAACACCAGGGGCATAGCCGATGAAGCCAGCACGGCCTTTTGTAATGACCCCCGGTCAAACACCCGGGCTACACCCTGCTGCAGACTTACGGCGGTACAGGCAAAGGGAATTCTGGTCTTACGAATATCGATGGGGGCAATAAAGGGGTGAAAGGCCGCATGCACTTCTTCTTCAACAACCATGCCCGGGCTCAGCAGAATTCGCCCCAGAGCCCCGGTCTTGGTATAAAATTCATCAATCTTGCGTAGAATGCTGCGGGTGCTCTCATTAATACTCTTATTATATGATATAACCAGTGAGTTCTGCACCTCGGGTGAATGCAGCCATTTCATCAAGCGTTCGCGTACAAAGGCCACGTCGGGCACAATCACATAGATGCTACCCACGAAGGCCCCCATTGAAACACCCACAATTCTTTCAAATGGTATACGCTCTTCTTCGACTGCCCGCAAAACCCCTATGTGAGCAAAGCCCCGGGCTGCACCGCCACCCAGGTTAAGAAAGATTCCGCAGTTTTTTACATAGGGCACGGGCCAAAGTAAAACGATTTTCTTGCGGGGCAAGAGAGAAAAAACCGTTTAAAACAAATTGAGAGCCAGGTCGCCAAAAAATCTGCAGCTAAAATGAAAAAGTTGTTCTCAATTTACAACAGTGCTAAACAAAAGAGTTTGGTAACATGTCGCAGCTGCCCTCGGTAAAATCAGTTTTATCAGCCTCACAGTTTAAAAAAGAAGAAATTACTGCAATTATTGATCTCACCCGGCGCATAGAAGGGGCCATGGGTAAGAGGCGCCGCCTGCCTATTCTTGAAGACTACATTCTGTCTTGTCTGTTTTTTGAACCATCAACCCGTACCCGCCTGTCTTTTGAGGCCGCCATGCACCGTCTTGGTGGGCGGGTGGTCACCTCGGTGGGGGTACAGTTCTCATCTCTGGCCAAGGGCGAAACCCTGTTTGACACTCTGAAAATGGTCGAGGGCTATTCAGATATCTGTGTAATTCGCCACTCGATTGAAGGGGCCTCGACCCTGGCTGCCGAAAATATCTCGATACCTGTAATCAATGGCGGTGACGGGGCTGGCGAACACCCCACCCAGGGGCTGCTCGACATCTATACTATTGCCAAACACAAACCCCTTGGTGAAAAGCCACTTACCATTGCCTTTGTGGGCGATATCAAGTATGGCCGCACCATTCATTCACTGATTAAACTGCTGGCCCATTTTGATGTGCAGTTTATTTTTATCAGCCCCGAAGATCTGCGCCTGCCCGCCCGCTATGGCAATGAGCTGAAAGAGCGGGGTATCGAATTTCTTGAAACCGAAGACATTAAGAAACTGGCCGATGCCGATGTGGCCTATGTGACCCGCATTCAAGAAGAACGTTTTGTTGATCACAAAACCTATGAACGTTTTAAAGACATCTATATCGTAAATCTAGAGCTGATGCAGCAGTGCAAAAAAGATCTCATCGTTATGCACCCCCTGCCCCGCCTCAATGAGGTTGACACAGACCTTGATGATACGCCCCATGCAGTGTACTTTGAGCAGGCCAAAAACGGCCTCTACACCAGAATGTCGCTGCTGCTAACTCTACTGCAGCAAGACCTGATTTTCTGATTTTATGTTGATTGACAGGCGGGCAGCCTGCCTACCGAGATACGTCTATGTGGCATCGACTATTGGCCATACTTCTCTGTTTGCTGCTGGTGTTACCCGGCTTTTCGCAAGAAGACGACGATGACTACTTTGAAGATGAATTTGTTGAAGAAACCGAAGCCGATGATGATTCATACGATGAAGAAGACCATGTGCCCATTGGTATACCCCTGCGGGCCGACCCCAGCAAACACAAACTGATACCTCTTGAGTTTCTATGGTCGCAGGCCTCTGACATTGCCCCGGCCCTCTCGCCCGATGGGCGCTATATTATTTTTCAGTCAAACCGCGATAATGATGAGCGTTTCTCGCTCTATGAAACCATTCGCAAAAGAGATAAGACCTGGCTGCCCCCCAGGCGCATAAGTCTGCATAAAGATGCCAGCTTCGATGGGCAGCCATTTTTCTCGGGGCGCCGTGGCCATATCTATTACACAAGTGTCTCTGCGCAGAACTATAAAAAGGCCGAAGAAATCGACATCGCCACCGATATCTGGTTCACCAGATTTAAAAGAGGCAAATGGTCAAAGCCACGCCATCTGCCTGCCCCCATCAACTCAGCCGACTCTGAGCTCACCCCCTGGGTATCTTACGATGGGCGTAAAATGTTTTTTGCTTCTAACAGACCCGGCGGCTATGGCGGATACGACATCTGGGTTACAGACAGAGAAAATAACACCTGGGGTGAACCATACAACCTGGGGCCGGCTATTAACAGCGGCGGTGATGAAATTTACCCACGCATTCACCCCGATAACAGTGTACTGTATTTTTCGTCAAACCGGGCCGGTGGTGTGGGTGGCTATGATATTTATCTGAGCCGCCGCTATGGCAACCGCTGGAAAAAAAGCGAAAACGCCGGCTCTTTTATCAACACCCGCAGTAATGAATTTCTGAACAGTATTCCTGCGAGTTCGAAGTATATCTATATGAGTCGCGGCGATGTGGGTGAAGAAAAGATTTATCAGGTTACCCCCATACCCGAGTTTATGAAACCCTCGAGTGTGGTGATTGCCCGCCTGGTCGTGATTGAGAAGGGTAATAATATCCCCCAGCCATTTAAAATTGAAATTAAAAACGTTCGCACCGGTGAGATTATTTTGCAGAAGAAGTACCAACCTGAAAACACCGAACCTTACCGCGAAAACGTAAAGGCCGGCCTCGACAGTCTGGCCCAGAACTATTTCAGCAAAACCGGCCTGTTTGTTTCTCTGCCTAAACCGGGCACATTCAATCTGTTTATTACTTCAAAGCGTCATCTATTTGTTGATAGCAATATCAAGGTGACAGAGGGTACCGAAGATGAGCTTAAAAAAGTATATTTTCTTACACCGCTGAAGGTCGGCAGCACCATTGCCCTGAAAAACATTTACTTCTTTGGCAACAAGGCCACCATGAAAGACGAATCAAAAAAACGCCTGCTGCGGGTAGCACGCTACCTTACCAATAACCCTCACATTGCAGTTGAACTGCGGGGCCACACCGCCCGGGTAGGCCGCGGTTCGCGCCGGGGCCATCTGCGCCTTTCACGCGAACGGGCCCGGGCCGTGCGCACTGCCCTGATTGAATATGGTATCGAAGCAAAACGCCTGAAGGCGCGGGGCTTTGGCGCCAGGCGCCCACTTTATGGCGGCAGTGACCCACGCAACCGACGCGTTGAGTTTGTGGTATCTGACCTGCTGCTCGAGAAGAACAAGAAGATGCTGCGCCAGAAAAAACGCGAGAAGCGTAAACAAGGCAAAAAGCGCAGAGTCAAGTGAAGAGATTCAAAATACGGTTTTTTACCGCCGGGTCAAGTTGGCCCTCTTTCTCATTTAATTTGACTCTTACTGAACCAAGCCCGGCGCGCGGGGGATAATTCAACACAAAAACCAGAAAGGGTTCGAGCACTGCAGCGCTGGCCCCGGCATCAACCACCAGGCAATTAAAATCAATGGGGGCCTGGCGAGAGCTCACCGCAAGATTACTGAGAACCAAACCAGGCCCTGGGGGCGGCT
>CAZHLC010000022.1:0-14225 GCA_964532545.1 uncultured Leptospiraceae bacterium
GTACATTGCCCAGAAGCCGCTGCCGGTGGGTGGCTGCCCGGTTTTACAGGGCTCGCAGGTGGTACCTGGTAAGTATCTGTTGCGCACCTATGCCGTAGCTGCCGGCAACGCCTATCAGGTTATGCCTGGCGGTATGGCGATTGTTGCCGGCAGCCAGGGCGAAAAGTATATCAGCCACCAGAGTGGGGCGGGTAGTAAAGACGTCTGGGTACTGGCCCACGAGCCTGAGCGGGCCATTACTCTGATGCCCGAGGCCGAACCACAACCTGCTGCAAGAGTTGTTGATGAAGTGCCCAACAGTGTGGCTGAGCAGCTATTCTGGGTGGGGCGCTATACCGAACGTTCAGAAAACCTGGCCCGCTATTCACGTAAACTGCTTGATTATCTGCTTGATTCGAATCTCTCATATGATTCTATTCTTTTACCGGCGATTACCCACCTTACGGCAACGTATGCGGGATTTACTGATCAAGAGATTACCCGGGCGCCTGTTGATGAGCTCGAACGATTACTGAACAACCATTCACAGACCGGCTCATTAGCCTATAATCTGGGGGCGTTGGTGCGGGCCTCACGCGATGTACGTGATCGCCTTGCCGATGACGCCATTGCCACCATTGGGCGCATTGAAAAGCTTAACGACGGTTTTACCTATAACTCACTTGATAAGCTGAACCGCATGGTTTTTGCCCTTTCAGCCTTGACCGGCATGTTTAATGAATCTATGACCCAGAATGCGGGCTGGGTAATGCTTGATCTTGGCCGCCGCATTGAGCGCGGTATTCTGTTCTGCCGTCTATTCAATGCTCTGGGTGGCCGTAACAGCCTCGCCCAGGGGCAGGTTATTGAAACTCTGCTTGAGATCAACAATGTAAAAAATACCTTCATGCGTAGATACCAGCATCTCTACCATGTTGATGGCCTGCTCAATCTGCTTGTTTTTGAAATTCAGAACCCCCGTTCTATCAAATTTCAAATAAGCCGCATCAGGCAAGATCTGCAGATGCTGCCCACATTTGAATCTCAGGCTGCGATGATTGAATCTATAGACGCCCTTGATGGTCAGCTGGCCGATACTCTTGCTGGTAATGACACGCTCTATTCGCTTGTTGGCAATGTAGAAACATCTTTCTCTGCCCTGTCAGAACGACTGCAGGTCGAATTCTTTCCCAAACCAGAAACTCAGACTCAAATTACCACCTATCATGCCTGAATATAAGATTACCCATAAAACAATCTATGATTATGCAGACAATGTGACCCGTTGTTACAACAAGGCGCTGGTTACTCCACTCACTGATGGCAATCAGGTCTGTCTCAGTCACAATCTCGAAATTTCGCCTGAACCCGATGAGCTATATCGTTATCGTGATTACTTTGAAAATCATGTGAGCTATTTCAGTATAAGCAACAGGCATAAGGTGCTGCTGGTTGAAGCTATCAGCACCGTCAGTTTAGAGGCCCTGCCGAACATTGATTTCAGTACATCTCTGCCATGGAATATGGTGCTCTCTCATCTTGAAGCTACCGATTATGACGAATATGTCAGGGCCTTTCCTTATACTCTTGAGTCAGGGTTTATCAAGTTTATAGATTTTCCCTCTGAATATCTTAATGTTTTTGAAGAAGGTCTGCCGGTTTTAGAAGTGGCCTCTCGACTGACTCATTTGGTTTATAATAAGTTTACTTATGACCCAAAGGCGACAGAGATTAATACACCTCTTGAGCAGCTCGTTAAGAAGCAGCGTGGCGTCTGTCAAGACTTCGCTCACTTTATGATTGCGCTGCTGCGCTTAAAGGGGGTACCAGCACGTTATGTAAGTGGTTTCATCGAGACGCTGCCACCACCCGGTCAACCCAAGCTGGTGGGTGCCGATGCAACCCATGCCTGGGTATCGGTGTACAGCCCGGGCCATGGCTGGGTTGGCTTTGACCCAACCAATGGTAAAACCAGAGATGAAAGTTATATTCTTACCGCCAGGGGGCGTGATTATTTTGATATTACCCCGCTGCGCGGGGTAATATATGGCGGCGGCGACAACAAGCTCAAAGTCTCTGTCGATGTCAGCCGGGTCGGTGATTAGACCGCCAGTCTGAAGCTGCCTACAAACTCGGGCAGGGTATCCCAGTGAAAATGGGTAATTGATTTCGAGACCAATTCACCGGTGGTTTTATTGCGCAGCTCACCAAAGCAGGTGGTATGCGACAGGTGCAGGTTCCACGGCAGTATATTCACCTTCTCACCGACAAATGAGTATTCAACATTATCATGCTCAAAATCAAACAGATAACGTATTTTCTGACCATCATGGTATTTCAGCTCTAAGCGACCGTTGATTTCTATTTCGCCATCAGTGAGACCGTCGACATAGACAACACCCTTAAGGTCATTGATGAAGAAATCGTTACCCATGGGGTTAAGAAACTGCAGCATTTCTTTGGGGCCCCAGGTTGCTTTGAAATAAAAGGGTCGTTTGCCTGGTTTTTTGAACTGGGGTTCAAACGCATGCTCGCCAGCCATGACTTCATCAATGCGAAAACCACCCTTGCCGGTTACCATCTTAACAAGGTTCTGCAGTTGTTCCAGAAAACCACCGTTGCTACCGTTAGAGCCACTGCCATTTTCAGATTGGGCCATGAAATACGTGGTGACCGTATTGTAGATTGTCGAGATGGGTGAGACCATATTCAGGTAACGGCCTGCGCTGGTGATCGGGTGAATATCTTCAACCCGCTTTTTAGCCTTTACTGCCTTAAATACTTTTTTACCTACTTCGTCTGGCGTAAGAGAGTAGTAGGGCAGAAGGTCCATAGATAGTTTTGAGGCCCAGTTTTCTGATTTAACATCGTTGTAGAAGCCGGTGTTCACCATATAGGGGTAAACAGTGGTCACATCAATTTCGTGTTTAGCGATCTCGAAGTGCAACAGTTCAGAGAAGGCCCCGAAAGCCAGTTTGATTATGGCATAGGCACCCCAGGTTGGCAGTCTGAAGAACGCCTGACCTGAAGAAACGTTCACAATGTGGCCCCGCTCTTTCTCAATCATATCGGGCAAGAAGGCGTAGATATGATACAGAGGGCCCCAGAAATTAATATCCATCAATTGATGCCACTTGTCAAAGTCGGTATCTTTCAGTTCGGCATGGTGACCAATGCCGGCATTGTTGATTAAGATATCGATGCCGCCAAAGCGCTTTATACAATCGTCGCGCATGTCATCGACCTGCTCTTTTTTGGTAACATCAATAACGTAGGTGTCTACTTCAACACCATAGCCTTGAAGCTCTGCTTCAGCTTTTTTCAGCGCTTCTGCGTTAATGTCGGTGATGATCAGGTGTGCCCCTGCCTGGGCAAACTCTTTGGCTGTGCAGAGGCCAATGCCGCCCGCACCACCAGTGATTAATACTCTTTTGCTTTTCATTGGTCTCTCCTTCAAGATTGGTGAATTAACACCTTACTTTAATACCGTGGCTATCGTCTGTGGTAAGAATTTCAAAGGCGGCTCTGTTTTCTGTCGTCAGTGTTTCAGCTTTACCATCTTTGTATGACAAAGTCAGATGGCAGCTGGCAATCTTAGAATTGAGACAAGTCTTGCTGCTGCCAGGGGGGTTGTAATAGTTAAGCCCCACAAAATCTTTTGCCCGCCCACTGATGATGCCATCAAGCTTAACCTCACCGTTATCGCCTGAAAAGCGCCACTCGAAATAATCGTAATGAGCCTTGTTGCTGAGAAAATTGCTGAACTGATTGAACTGGTATTCTTTACCTTTGTGACGCAGCACAAAGATGGTAAGCTTGGGGGTGTATATGGGCCCCAGCTTAATCTGGGCTGTTCCCACTTCTAGAAAGCTGTTGGGTGCATTATCAAAACGAGCTACCTGGCCCCATGCATAGCGGTCGGTGTGGCGCGAACCCCAGTTATGGTTCTGGCTGCCCATCCAATTATCGATCTTTATCTTTTTGCCATTTACCTTGAGGGTACCGTTGTAGAGTGACATGGGCCCACCTACCAGTGCCTTGGCTTTGGGAAAGCCCCCGTCATAAAGAGAAAGGGGTAGTAAAAACAGGGGATCTTCTTCTGATTTGTATTCAAGTTGCCACTCAATACTCTGGTGATGCTGCTCGATTTCGCCTTTCAGTGAATAGCCATTGAGTACCGCAGCCCCGACCCGGGCTGAGAATGTTTTGTTTTCAAAGCTGCACTGATTAAAAGGAATCTCTGCCTTTACAGCCACATGCTCGTTTTTCTCGCCATCAAAGTAGATGGCCCAGAGTTCGCCAATGGCGTCTTCGGGTTTGCCGGCCGGGCTGAATATGGTGTAACGAATCCAGAAACCCTGTGGCTTTTCAGGATGGTTGGCCCGTTGAAAAAAGCTTTCGTAATGCCCCTTGGTTTGCCCGGGAATATAGCGGGCAAAGTTGGCCATTGACTCAGCCTTACTGAGGGCCAGATCTTCTGTTTTTAGTTTCACAGTCTCCTCCTGCTTAATTTGCGTTACACTCATTGCTTATACCTCTCACACACATTCAAGAATATAGCAAGCTATGACTGACTTGTCAATCATTTTTTGCATGGCACAACGAAAACCTCTGATTTCACACACATTTTTGAAATATTTCTAAGCCAAGGGGGTTAAATGCACAGAGAGAGGGTAATATGAGACGAAAATATGCACTAATAATGACTGTGGCCCTGAGCTTTGCTATACCCCAAAGCATTTGGGCCCAGCCAATTTTTGATAACGCTGATGAGCCGACCCAGCAAGAGCCAGAAGCTGAACACGAAGAAGAGCCTGAAAAAAGGTCTGCTTCTGCTGAATCAGAGAATAAAGAACCAGAGCCGGGGCATGGTATTTTTGCCATCACTGGGGGGTATAACTCTTATTCATCAACGGCCACGATCACGGCCAGCGGGTTTGGTCAGAGTGTTTCAGCATCTGTCACAGGAACAATTAACTATCTACCAGTGGCACTCACCTTTGGTAATTTAACGCCAAATTCATTCGGTTACCTGGTAAATGCAGGGTATGACTTTCAATTGAGTCAACCCTCATATTCAACATCAACGTCTACCGGGATATCTCTCAGCGTTCCTAATAATTCGGCTGATTTTAAACAAGAAGCGCTTTTTGCTGAACTCTTCATCGGTTATTCTCCTGGTAATTTTCTCATCGGGGCGGGACCGGTGATGACTTCATTTCTCGATGCCAAGGTTAATGGCCAGAATGTTTCAGATGATAAGCTTACGACCATGGGCCTCGGTATTATAGCAGGCTACAAGGTTGTCTCTGGTGGGTTCTTCATGATGCCCAGTTTTGTGTTTGGTTATCAGTTCATAAACTTTGGCGAGGCTGCCGATGCCCTGAACAATAGCAGCTCTACCGTAAATGGGGTCAGCATCGATACCTCTTTAACTCAAACCTACTTTCAATTCAATCTTGCTGTAGGTTTTGCCCTCTAAGCTA
Organism: uncultured Leptospiraceae bacterium; assembly: GCA_964532545.1. Lineage (GTDB taxonomy): Bacteria > Spirochaetota > Leptospiria > Turneriellales > CAZHLC01 > CAZHLC01. The sequence continues at coordinate 5,466 of CAZHLC010000022.1, forward strand.
TTGCAAAATCTGCTGTGCGCTGGGCCCAATTTCCCCATTCTGGGGAATAATGGCTCAGCGACTGCATAGTTATGCACAAATTGGCTGCCCCCTGTTATGGAATTCCATAGCAGGTGTGGAATTCCATAACAAGGTGGTTGTATGAGCACTCAACCCCATGTTTCACCTGAATTTCCCCATTATGACCCTGAGAACGATGAAAAATGGTGGAACCAGCTGCCCGATTGGTTCTCGAGTCACCGCGAGCAGTTCACAATTGATCCCATGAATTATTTGAAGATTCAGGCGATTTCAGCCTCAGACTATGTTTTTCGCACGTATGCTTCAATGGCGGTGGTGCTCAGTAATGCGCGCATGTTTGCCAAATTGCTTGATAAAGAACACCGCGATCAATGGGAATTCTATCGCCAGGAACAGTTTTTCGACGAGCCCAATACCTTTTTCAAACCACCCGAAAAGCACTATGTTCGACGCTATAAAGCAGAGATGCCGGCCCTGCCAAATGCGGTGATCGAAGACCTTACTTTTGACAGTGGTTTTGTGCCTAACCATCCCCGGTTTAGCGAGGTTTCACATCATGTGTTTCCTGCGCCTGAGGGGCGGGCCCGCTTTATTCAGCACGGCGACAAACCCCGGCCTACTATCATCTGTATGCATGGTTTCGTGGTCGACAGCTATGAATTGAACAGCTGGGTCTTTGATATTAAACGCTTATATGAGCTTGGCCTTGATGTGCTGATGTATACCATGCCCTTTCATGGGCCCCGCCAGGGCAGCACCTCACGCTTCAGCGGTGATGGCTTCTTCACCATTGATGTGGCTTCTATAAACGAGAGTATGGCCCATTCAATTCACGACCTGCGCGTTTATATCGATTATCTTCAGCAAGAGCGCCATGTGCCAAAGGTTGGTATGTCGGGGGTCAGCCTTGGTGCTTATCATACCGCTCTGATGGCCAGCATTGATGAACGTATCGAGTTTGCCATTGCCAAGGTGCCCATTCTTTCGATAATCGATGTTGTTCTAGAGTGGGAGCCTGTGGGTACTTTTTTCAAAACCCTGATGAAGCTTAATGATGTAAAGGTGCAAGATGTGAGACATCTCATGGGTGTACACTCACCCCTGTCACATAAACCCCTATGCCCCAAAGAAAATCTGTTTATCATCGCAGGCCTGGGTGACCGTATGGCCAGCCCCAAGCAGGCGCGCTTACTGTGGGAGCACTGGCGCAGACCAAAACTATACTGGTACCCGGGCAATCACATGATTCACCTTGAGCGCGAGAAGTATTTAGATGAGGTTGAGCAGTTTCTGCGAGATCGTGTTTTGTAGTCAGCTTTTTAATAGTTCAACATTCTCAGCGTCAGAAAAAATCTCGAGCACATCTTGTTTATATTTGAAATCGCCGCTTCGATTGAAGTGCTGCCATTCTACGATTATTTCTTCACCAAATTCAAAAACAGTGAAACCACCCCGCAGAATATCAACTAAGGCATTGAGATTGCGACCAAAACCATCGAAGCCCGGGCACAGCACCCGGTTAACCTCGTCATAGAAGTTTTCAAGAGTTTGGATATTAGAACCGTTCAGAACAAATTTTTTTTATTCACAGGCTTTCAGGGGCGGGTTTTCTACCCGCCTTTCTAATCAACGTACTCGCTCAAAATCTACGAAGCTGTAGGCAAAATCAACGGCCGGGTCATCTTCAATGATGTCACGGCTCAGTTCTTTCCAGCCTGTATAATCAATGTCAGGAAAAAACACATCACCTTCGAAATCGCGATGCACTGCGGTGATGTGCATTAGATCAACAAGGTCTTGTTCAAGGGCGAGGCGGTAGATCTCGCCCCCGCCGGCGATGAAGGCACGCTCTTCATTTCTTGCGCGGCAATCTTTGATTGCGTCACCCAGGCTGCTGACCGTTATACAACCTTCAACCCTGTAAGAAGGGTTTCGGCTGATAATCACAGTGGTGCGATTGGGCAGTGGTTTACCAATTGATTCATAAGTCTTGCGGCCCATGATGAGCGAGTGGCCAGAAGTAATCTTCTTAAAACGTTTAAGGTCGTTTGAAATATGCCAGGGAATTTCTGTGCCCGCACCTATTACATGATTGCTGCTGAAGGCAACAATTAGGGCAACATTCATACGGCCACAGCACCCTTGATGTGGGGGTGGGCCTGGTAGTTTTCAAGCGTAAAATCTTCGTACTTGAAACCAAAGATGTCTTTGACGGCCGGGTTCAGCTGCATAGTAGGCAGGGGGTATGGTTCGCGGGTCAGCTGAAGTTCAACCTGTTCAATATGATTGCTGTAAATGTGAGCATCACCAAGGGTATGCACAAAGTCGCCAGCCTCAAGACCGGTCACCTGGGCCATCATCATTAAGAGCAGAGCATATGAGGCTATATTAAACGGCACCCCCAGAAATAAATCAGCACTGCGCTGGTATAGCTGGCATGAAAGCCGCCCTTCAGCCACATAGAATTGAAATAGAGTATGGCAAGGGGGCAGGGCCATGCTTTCAATCTGGGGAACGTTCCAGGCGCTTACGATGATGCGTCGGCTGTCAGGGTTGTTCTTGATTTGTTCGACTACTTTGCTGATCTGATCAACGCTATGCCCATCGGGCGATGGCCATGAGCGCCATTGATAACCATAGACTGGCCCTAGCTCACCGTTTTCGTCAGCCCATTCATCCCATATAGAAACTTTGTTTTCTTTCAGATAGCGAATGTTAGTATCACCTGAGAGAAACCAGAGCAGCTCGTGAATAATGCTGCGTAAATGCAGCTTCTTGGTGGTAACCAGCGGAAAGCCCTCAGCAAGGTTAAAACGCATTTGGTAGCCGAAAACACTGCGCGAGCCAGTGCCCGTGCGGTCTGCTTTTTCAACCCCATGGTATAGCACATGCTGTAATAAATCAAGATAGGCCCGCATAGAGCGAGACATAAAATCGGCCAGCCCACTGTAAAGCCCTTATCAAACTGCTATACACTCTATAATTTCGCCCTTAGACGAACTGTTTTCCTCAATTGTGGAAAATCGTGGATAAGCGACTCTGAAAAACGCTTTGCTGGCCCCTTTCGGCCCAAAAGCCTACCATATGACTTCTAAAATGAAAAAGATAATTCTGGTGGTTATTGTTGTATCTTTGCTGATTTTTGGCGTACCTCTGATTATGGGCGCCTCGGCGGCCTCTTATCATGAATCAAGCGTGTCAGCCCAGATTGAAAAGCCCATTGAGAAAGCCTGGCCCCTGTTGATTAATCCCCAACTTGCGAAAGAGATTAATTCAAATGTGAAAAGCATTGAGGTTTTGCCCAGAAGCAAAAAAGGTATGCTGGTTTGGAAAGAGTCGTACGGCGGTGATGACTATATGATCTTAGAGGTAGTTGAAGAAGTTAAACATCAGAAGAGGGTTGTTGAGATTAATGAAACCCCCATGCCGTTTTCTGGCCGGTGGATCTTTGAAGTTGAATCACCCAGTGATAGCTCTTTTACCCTCAAGATTACCGAAAAGGCTGAGGTGCATAATATTCTGTTCAGGTTTATTTACAAATATATCTGGGGGTACGATTTTATTATAGGCCAGTTTCTCGGCGAGTGGAAAACTTATATCGAGAAAAACGCCTAGTTAACAGCCTTAATGAATCATTACATTGCTAATCACAATCTGGTTATTCACTTTAACCGGGTCGCTGATCTCAGGCAGAAACTGTTTTCTTTTGAAGAGAGCCTGGGTTCATTTTATCAGAAGCCGTTTAACCTTAACACGGTAGGTGATAATGCGCCGCCTGAGATTCCGCGTATTGTAGCCCAGGCTAAAGGTAACAGCCGCACGTTGCAGGTCAGTCAGGTGAACATGTCGATGGGCTTTATGAACCAGCCACCTCTTTCATGGAACCAGCTTTACAACGAAGTCAGTACCCATGCAAAGGCTGCTTTTAAAGCTCTTGAGGCCTCGGGCATTGATGAAGTTCTATATACCGGTTTTACTACCAATGTGGTGGTGCCCTTTGAGAGCAGCGAGGCTGTGATCGAACATATTCGAGAACGTTTTGTGAAGGCCGACAGCGCCCTGTTTGATTTATCGCTCAAATTCACTTCTGTTAAAGATAACAAGTTCTATATTAACTTTCATTTTGCCAATAAGACTGAGTATGAACCATCGCCTCATACTCCCCATATGATACCTGCATATTTAAAGGTGAAAGGGCATGCATTGATATTCACCCTTGATATCAATGATCGCTATGGTTTTAACTTTACCCGTGAGTATCTATCAGATGCTGATACGGCTTATACGATACTGCAGTTAGCTCATGAGGTTCTTGCAGAGCACATTGAAACTGTCGTGCTTGAGGGCGAGCTTGATATCTGGGCCCAATGATTCTTATTAGCCGGTAAGTAGAGACTCTTCGGCCTTTGGCCTCAGAGTGACGCGAGGTAAAGTCGCTTGCAGTCACTCTGAGCGAAGCGAAGAGTCACTGATTGTGAGGTCGTAGGGCCCTGCAAAAAGGTCAATAGGCCAGGTTGGGCGACAGCCATTTTTCGACTTCAGCTACAGTCATTTGTTTGCGTGCCGCGTAGTCTTTGACCTGCTCTTTCGTGATTTTGCCTACAGCAAAATAGCGTGAGGCTTCATGAGAGAAGTACAGGCCACTGACTGAGCTGGCCGGTGTCATGGCAAAGTTTTCAGTAAGGCTGGCCCCGGTATTCTTTTCAGCCTCGAGAAGGTCGAAGAGAATGCGTTTTTCGGTGTGGTCAGGGCAGGCCGGGTAGCCAGCGGCCGGGCGAATGCCCCGGTATTTTTCACGAATAAGGTCTTCTATTTCAAGCTTCTCGCCCTTGCCATAGCCCCATTCGCGGCGCATCTCTTTGTGCATATACTCGGCCAGAGCCTCGGCGAAGCGATCACCAATAGCCTTAACCATAATGGCGCTATAGTCATCATTTTTATCTTCGAATTCTTTTGCGAACTCTTCAACCCCATGGCCTGCAGTGACAACAAAGGCGCCAAGATAGTCAATCTTACCTGAGTCTTTAGGTGCAACGAAGTCAGCGAGAGCATAGTTAATCTGCTCTTTTTGTTTCTGGTTTTGCTGACGCAGTGTATGAAAAGTCGTTAAGATTTCTGAACGGCTTTCATCTGTATAGAGTTCGATGTCATCTGCGATGCTGTTCGCCGGAAAGAATCCGCAGACGGCATGGGCAGTGAATTTCTTCTGCTGAATGATCTGCTTAAGAAGTTTCTGGGCATCATCATAGAGTTCACGGGCCTGTTTGCCAACTACTTCATCGTCAAGAATGCGCGGGTAGCGGCCATGAAGTTCCCATGAGAAGAAAAAAGGCGTCCAGTCAAAGTGGTCGGCAATGATTTTGAGGTCGATGTCTTTGACGGTTCTTATGCCAGTAAAAGATGGCTGGGGAATTTCATAGTTGGCCCAGTCAGTTTTAAATGCATGTTTGCGGCTATCTTCAAGAGAAAACAGGGTTTTAGCCTGCTGCTTGCTCAGGTATTCATCGCGAATACGTGCCTGTTCTGCAGAAAGGTCTGCTGCATATTTCTCGCTCAGGTTTTCGCTGAGCAGGCTGTTGACCACGTTCACCACCTTTGAGGCATCTGGAACATGTACCACTGGGTTGTCATATTCTTCTGATATTTTAACTGCTGTGTGAGCCGGGCTGGTGGTGGCACCACCGATTAATAGAGGTACATTGAACTCTTCTCTTTTCATTTCGCGGGCTACATGTACCATCTCATCAAGTGAAGGCGTGATCAGACCACTGAGGCCGATAATATCAACTTTTTCACTTTTAGCTGTCTCAAGTATTTTATCTGCAGGAACCATTACCCCCAGATCAATTACTTCATAGTTGTTACATGAGAGTACCACCGATACGATATTCTTACCGATATCATGTACGTCGCCTTTAACTGTGGCGATAAGGAATTTCTTGGCTTCTTCTGCTGCCTGATTGGCCTTTTCTTCTTCCATAAATGGTAGCAGGTAGGCGACGGCCTTTTTCATTACCCGGGCGCTTTTTACAACCTGGGGTAAGAACATCTTGCCTGCTCCGAAAAGTTCGCCCACAATTCCCATGCCATCCATAAGGGGGCCTTCAATTACTTCAAGGGGTCGGTCAAAGCCCTGTCTGGCCTCTTCGACATCTTCATCGATAAATTCAACTATCCCCTTGACCAGGGCATGGGCAATGCGCTCTTTTACAGGCTTCTTTCGCCATTCTTTATCTTCTTTAGGTTTGGGTTTGCCCTTTTCGGGTTTAACCTTGGCTGCGAAGTCAATCAGACGTTCGGTTGCATCAGGGCGACGGTTTAACAGCACATCTTCGACATGCTCAAGCAGCTTTTTAGGTATTTCATCGTACACCGACAGCATGCCAGCATTGACGATGGCCATATCGAGGCCATTCTTGATTGCATGATAAAGAAAGGCGGCGTGCATGGCTTCACGCACAGGGTTGTTGCCTCTGAAAGAAAAAGAAATATTGCTTACGCCACCGCTCACTTTGGCGCCGGGGCATTGTCTTTTAATCTCAGGTATGGCCTCGATGAAGTTCAGGGCATAGTCATTGTGCTCTTCAATGCCAGTTCCCACGGTGAGAATATTGGGGTCAAAAATTATGTCTTCGGGGGCAATGCCGGCCTTCTGGGTCAAAAGATCATAGGCGCGCTTGCATATGCGTACCTTTTCATCTTTGTCTGCAGCCTGGCCCTGTTCATCAAAGGCCATTACTACCATGGCTGCTCCGTATTCTTTGATTTTGCGGGCCTGCTCTAAGAAAACTTCTTCGCCTTCTTTCAGGCTGATTGAGTTGACGATGGCCTTACCCTGAATGGTTTTCAGCCCAGCTTCGATCACAGACCATTTTGAGCTGTCGATCATGATAGGTACCCGGGCAATGTCTGGTTCTGATGCGATCAGGTTACAGAACTTTGTCATGGCGGCTTCACCGTCGAGCAGGGCCTCATCAAAGTTTATATCAATAATGTTTGCGCCGGCTTCGACCTGTTGACGGGCGACTTCAAGAGCGGCTTCATAGTCATCGTTCAGTATGAGCTTTTTAAACCTGGGCGAGCCTGTGACGTTGGTACGCTCACCGATCATCAAGAAGCCTTTGTCGGGGGTAATGTTCAATGGCTCAAGCCCGCTAAGACGCGTTACCTGATCAATGTCAGGTATTTCGCGGGGCTCATTACCTTTTATGCTGTCGACCATGGCTTTGATATGTTCAGGCGTTGTGCCACAGCAGCCGCCAATCATATTGAGCCAACCCTCGTTTGAGAACTCTTTCATGTATTGGGCAAACTCTTCAGGTGTCTGGTCGTATCCGCCGAAGGCATTGGGCAGACCTGCATTGGGGTAGCAGCTGATATAGGTTTCAGCTTTATTGGCCAGCTCTTCAACATAGGGTCGCATTTCGTTGGCACCGAGAGCACAGTTGATACCAACGCTTAGCGCATTTGCGTGGCGAACAGAGTTCCAGAAAGCTTCAATGGTTTGACCCGAAAGAGTACGGCCTGACTGGTCAGTGATTGTAACAGATAATGAAATCGGTACTTCTTTGCCAGTATCTGCCATGGCCTGATGGGCTGCTGCAATAGCAGCCTTCAGGTTCAAGGTGTCGATGACTGTCTCAATCAGCAGCATGTCGACGCCGCATTCAATTAGAGTCTTTATCTGCTCATAGAAGGTGTCGTGCAGCTCGTCAAAGCTTACAGCCCTGTATTCGGGCCTGTTGACATCGGGCGAGATTGATGCTGTTCTGGTGGTGGGGCCAACAGAGCCCGCTACCAGACAAATCTTATCGGGGTTGTCTTTTTTATGTTTTTCGACTGCGGCTTTGGCAACTTTTACCGCCTCTACATTAATCTCTTTTACCCAGTCTTCGAGGTTGTAATCAGATTGCGATATGGTGTTTGCCGAGAAGCTGTTGGTTTCGATGATATTTGCACCGGCTTCGAGAAATTTCAGATGTATTTCTTCTATTATTTCGGGCCGGGTGATTACTAATAGGTCATTGTTGCCTTTAAGCGGATGCTCATGGTCTTTCAAACGATCGTTGCGAAAATCTTCTTCTTCAAGGCCATATTTCTGAATCATGGTACCCATGGCACCATCTAGAAAGAGAATCTCGCTTTTAAGGGTCTCGGCTAGTTGCATTCTAGGTAAATTATGCAGGGCAACTCAGGCTGGCAAGTTTTATTATCGATACATCTAGGTGTATCGATGATTCTTTTCTGGTGATTTCAAGGCCATTACCTTGACTGGGCGCCGAAATTCTGCAATTCAACCCTTATGAAATGGCTGGTTTTTGCCCTGGCAATTCTACTGCTACTCGAATGCAAATCTGGGCGCGACCGTGAAGCGGTGGTTGAGAGCATTCGTAATATGACCGAAATGGCCACTGTTGAATACACCGTTAGCAAGGTTGTGAAGCATGTAGATAAAAAAATCTATGGTACCCGCAAAATTCTTTTTGAGACCGAGGCTAAGCTCAAGGCCGGCATAGACTTTAAAGAGATCAACATTAAAGAACTCACTTCTGATTCGATTCGCCTGGTGATTCCTGAGGCAAAATTGATCAGCATCAACATGGCCCCTGAGTTTGTTGAAGAGAAATACGTTTCAGTGGGGTTACTGCGCCAGAGCTATGAAGCAAACGAAAAAGAAAAGATTCTGGCAAAAGGTGAAGAAGACATTCGCAAGAATATCAAGAAGATAGGGGTATTGAA
>CAZHLC010000023.1:0-5682 GCA_964532545.1 uncultured Leptospiraceae bacterium
AGACATACCTTTCACCACCGCTGCCTATATGGCAATCTTCTTAGGCGATATAATCACAGATCTTGAATATATCACCCGCCCCTACGAAATACATGCAGGGCAAACCGACAGATTTATTAAGAAAGCTGCTGATCAGCTCTATGCGACAATGAAAGACAGGCCCATTGTGGGTAAGAAATGGCGCAGTGTATTTTGGCATTTAACCACTGGTTATTTTAGAAAAGCTCTCTCGAAAATAAACCAAGACCTTGGGGCCATTGAAGTCGATCGCCTACAGGTTAAACCTAAAGTAAAAATTACCGGTGAGTTCTGGGTACAAACCCATGAGGGTGACGGCAACTACAACATTAAAGCGTGGCTTGAACAAGAAGGGGCAGAAGTGATTCCTCCACCCATTATCGTGTGGATAGACTACCTGCTGCGTTTAGACCTGATACAGCATCTGCAAGATCGTCGCGAGGTAACTCGCTTTGCAGGGCTTAAAATATTTGCAGCAAAAAAAGCCCAGCGTCTGATGAACTGGCTTTACAACCGCTTACGCAAGTCAGTTAACAACGTTGCTTATGCGGTGCCCGATCAGTATGAACTGCAAGAGCTGGCTGCCCCTTACTATAATAAAAACCTGTCTGGGGGCGAGGGTGACATGCTGGTGGGCAAGGCCCTGTACTATCATAAGCACAAGAAAACTCATATGATATGCGAACTTTCGCCTTATTCATGCCTGCCAAATACCATGTCTATTGGCGCCATGGCCAATGTTACCGGCCAATATCCTGATTTATTGTACGCCCCCATTGAAATTAAAGGTGATGCTGAAGTTCATGCTCTTTCTCGCTGCCAGATGATTCTAACCGAGGCAAAAAAAAGGGCCCAAACCGAGTTTGATCAGGTACTGGCAGATACTGACCTTACAATTGAGCAGGTTCGGGCCTTTGAAGCAAAAAACCCCGGCTTACGCAGAGCCAATTATCGCGTACCACACTATGGTGTGGCTGGCACCGCTGCTAATTATGTAGTTCACATTGCCAAATTAATGGGTAAAAAAGCCAGCTACAATGAGCAGTAATATGATACTTGGCATCGACGTAGGTTCGACCACCTGTAAGTATACTCTGGTTGATGATAGTGGTGAGATTGTTGCCCGAGACTATGGGCGCCACAATACTAAGCAGGCCCAGAAGGTATTAGATTTTCTCACATCTCTTGAAGCAGAACATGGCTTTCAAAGAGATCGTGATCGCATATACTTTACCGGGTCAGGCTCGGGTTTGATCGCCCCTCTAGTAGGTGGTAAGATAATTCAAGAAGTTGTGGCAGTGGCGGCCTCGGTCGAGAGGCTTCATCCCCAGGTGCTGTTTGTAAGTGAAATCGGTGGTGAAGATATGAAGACTATCTTCTTCACTGGCAATGAAAACACTAAGAATAAGCAAGTGTTAATGCAGAGTGCCTGCTCGGGCGGTACCGGCACCTTTGTTGAAAAAACAGCCCGCAAGCTGGGTGTTATTGAAGAACTTTCACAAATGAAATATGACGATTTAACTCTTCATAAAGTTTCTTCAAAGTGTGGAATTTTTGCCGAAGCTGATGCCAACAGTCTGGTCAAGGCAGGCGTACCCATCGACGAAATCATCGCCAGCCTTTTTGAAGCGGTGGTATATCAAAACATGGCCACTTTGACAAAGGGCAATACACCCATGCCCGAAGTTCTTCTACTGGGTGGCCCCAATATGTTCTTCAAAGGCCTGCAGCAGGCCTGGCGCTATCACCTTGAAAAAATCTGGCTAGAGCGCAAGATCGCTTTGCCTGATAATAAGGCCATAGATGAGCTGATTATGGTGCCTGACGATGCCGTTTATTATGCTGCGCTGGGTTGTGTTGAAGTAGCCAGGTCTGAAAATGAAGAAACTGGCCTCTACTCGGGCAGTAAAAAGTTACAGTGGTGGCTTGATGAAGGCCAATACATTGAAAAAGAAAAAGATGGCTTGACCGGCCTCTGGTCAAGCCCACATGAATTGGCCGAGTTTAAAGCGCAATATGCAGACAGCCAGGCAACCATCACCACCCCCACTCATGATGACCTCAGCGAATGTGTGCTTGGTTGTGATTTTGGTTCAACCACGGCCAAGGCTGTAGCACTTTCAGTTGATGGAGAAGTCTTGTTCTCATGTTACGCTCTTTCAAAAGGCAACCCCATTGAAGACGCCAAAGATTTATTCAGGCAAATAGAAGCAGCGGGCTTTCAAAAAATTCTTGGTCTGGGTATCACCGGCTATGGCAAAGATTTACTCAAAGATGTAGTAGGTGCAGATGCCCCGGTGGTTGAAACCGTAGCCCATGCTACGGCGGCCCTTCATTACGTAGAAGATGCCGATTGTATCTGCGACGTTGGTGGCGTTGATGTGAAAATCATGCTGCTTAACCAGGGTGCTGTAACTGATTTTCGTCTTAATTCACAGTGTTCATCAGGCAACGGCTCTTTTCTACAGGGGGTAGCCGAACGCTACGATGTGCCCCTGGGCGAATACGCCGAGCGGGCATTTGAGGCTCGCTCTCGCCCTCAACTCAGCATGGGCTGTGGGGTCTTTTTGCAGAGCGACATAGTAAGCCAGCAGAGAAAGGGTTATACGGCCGAAGAGATCATGGCTGGGCTGGCAGGGGTCTTACCCCTGAATTGTTGGGTGTATGCCGGGGGGTTCACCAACCTCGGCGCCGTTGGCAAAAAGTTTGTACTTCAGGGGGGCACCCACAGAAACCTGGCGGTGGTCAAGGCACAGGTCGATTTTCTGAAGTCAAAAGTTCCCGGTGCTGAGATCGTGGTTCACCCGTTTTCAGGCGAGGCCGGCGCTATCGGCGCCGGCCTCTGTGCCATCGAGCTCTACAAACGTGGCCAGCAAACTCGCTTTCGAGGTTTTCAAACAATTGAAGAGCTAGAATATCATACCACCACCTCAGACGATACAGTGTGCACCTGGTGCCCGGTCAACTGCAAGCGAACCTATATTGACGTTGCTCTTGAAGAAGGCGAGGGGCGGGCCTATAGTAAGGTACCTCTTGAGGCGGGCTGGCAGCGGGTCATCACCAATAACTCATGCCCTAAGGGGTTGGTTGAAGACAAAAATGAAATGAAAGAAATCAAAAAAATGATGGAGACAACAAAAAATGCTTACCCAAACATTGGCGAAACTGTTCGTAAAAAAGCCTTCAGAGCCCATTGATCGCAGCACCCTCAGGGTAGGTATACCCCGGGTGTTGAATATCTGGTCAACCCACCAATTCTGGGTAGGCTTTCTTAAGGAAATTGGCATTGCGCCACATAACATTATCTTTAGCTCAGAAACCTCAGAAGAACAGTTTCGTGAATATGGTAAGGGCCGCGGCACTGTCGATTGTTGCTACCCGGTTAAGTGTATGACTGGCCACTACGGTGAGCTGGTTTTTAACCCCAAAAAAAAGGTGAATATAGTATTATCACCCATGATTCAAACCGTACCTTCTTTTCTAGCCGGCCATGTTCAAGGTAACTTTACCTGCCCCCGGGTTATGGCCGGGCCAGAGAACATTAAATCAGGTTTTCTAAAAGAAAAAGATATTTTTGCTGAGAATGATGTAACTTATGCGACACCCTTCGTATCTCTCGATGAAGATGAGCGAATTGTCAGCAAGCAATTGTATGACGGCCTTAAAGATGTGTTTGGTCTGAGCCGCCACGAAGCTGATCGGGCTACCCGGGCCGGCTTTGCCGCCCTCGAAAATTTTAACGAAGAGGCCCGCCTGCATTCGCGTCAGGTGCTGCTAAAAGCCATTGATGAAAATAAACCAGTAGTTCTGGTGCTGGCTCGCCCCTATCATATGGATAGTGGCATCGGCCACGAGATTGAGGTTGAGTTACAATCATACGGTTACGCCATATTATGGATGCAGTATTTTCCTATTGATGATGATATTATGCAGTGGTTATTTGGCGACGAAATAGCCGCATGTGAGATCACCTCACCGTTCGACATTTCAGATGTGTGGTACTCTTCTTACAGTGCCAATACAAGCGAGTTAATGTGGGGTGCTAAGGTCGCTGCACGGGTGCCTAACATTACCTGCGTCATAAGACTGGCCAGCTACGAATGCGGAATGGATCAGCCAACCTATACTCCCACCCAGAAAGCCGTTGAAGCCTCAGGCACCATGTATTTTAAATTTGGTGATCTCGATTCAACCAAACCCGCTGGCGGCATAAAAATTCGCATTGAGACCATTGTGCATTATTTACAGATGTATTCTGAAAGCATTATAAAACAAAAGGCAAGCCGTATGAAAACTGCTTCACCCATTGAAAACCTGGCACCATCGGCGTACTAAAACATTTTTTTTCGCCCGGGTTTCAATGCTGGGCCACACCACCAATTGTAATGTTTACACTTGTTACCGACACATATATCTTATGAAACGATTGGCAGAGTTAACAATGGTCATTCTTTTATTAATGGTGGGGCTTTTTTGCCTCAATAATGGGCTGGGCGCTCAAACCGAAAAGGCCAACGAAAAAGAGAAAAAACTCGATCTGGTACGTATTGATGCCTCATTAGGATTTTCTCGCTTTGAGCAGCAAATCAAATCTGGCCTCGATGGCGCCCGGGGCGAGCGCCTTGTAGAAAACTTTGAACTGGGTTTATTATTCGACGCAACTCATCAGGTTTTTAGCTGGTTGTCGGTAGGCCTCTATACGCAATTTGATGTTGGTAATCGCGAGGCTGCCACTTTTGCTGGTTTTGATAGCACCGGCGCTGCCACAACCGCTGGCCGGGTGGGGGGCCGCTATTCTGAATTCTGGCTTGGCCCTCTGCTGCGCTTTCAATGGCGCATGATCTTTGCCGAGTTTGCCTATGGTGCCATTGGGGTGCGCCACGATACAGCACGCAGCGATCTACCCAACCAGTCTGGTAATCTGGGCGATTTTCGTACCCACCCAGGGGTGGCCTATATGTTTGCCGTTGGTTGGTATCACAAAATTACAGAAAACCTGGCACTCTCGCTGCGAATGCAGTATCGCATTCGCTACTATAACCGAAGGGGCAGTGAAGATCTGCAAAATAATATCGTTCATGGTACACAGAATTATTCACCCTTTATCGGGCTTTCATATGCCTTGCCCAGATAATTATTCAGTAATATGAGAGGCGTTCAGCCTTTTAACTTCAAGCCGCAAGCTAACAGAAGATGTGTGTTTAGCTGAAGATTTAGATTTGCCAAAATTTCTGTAACAAGTTGTGTTTTTTTTTAACTCAACTTAGATGAAAGCTATAAAACTCTTTCTTTGGTCATTGTTTATCGGGGCCTCTGTTTTCCTTTTTAACGCCTGTGGTTTAAACCGTTTTATTTATCAACCAAATCATATTAATGAGCCCGATAGTGCCAAAGAGGCAAATGTTCAGCTAGCCCAATTTGAAAAGATTGCACTCGATTTTAGCCATGAGTTTAATGATGGTGATAATAACTACCCGTTTCTTGGTGCTGCTATTATAGATATTGATGGTGACAATGCTTTCGAACTATTTATTGGTGGCGGTCTCGAGCAGGCAGATCGTTTATTCAAATTTGAAAATAATGCTTTCATAGATATCAGCAAAGATCGAGGATTGCTTCAAGCACCGGCTTCTTACGGGGTCATTGCGCTTGACTTAAATAATG
>CAZHLC010000023.1:5692-14152 GCA_964532545.1 uncultured Leptospiraceae bacterium
ATAAGCAAGTTGATCTTTTACAATGTACCAGCCAGGGTATTTTCCTACTCACCAATAATAAGGGCAAATTCTCTGCTAAAAAGTTAAACCTGGGTTTACAAGAAGATGCCGTGCCTTTCTCGACGGCCATAGCCGACATAAACCAAGATGGCCTTTATGACCTTTATGTGAGCACTTTTATACATGCCTCGAAATTTAAAACCGCTACCTATAATGATCCCGGCCATGGCCGTAAGAATCATCTATTCTTAAACAGAGGTAAGTACGTATTTTCAGACGTTACCGAAAAATATGGGGTAGCAATTAATCAGAACACATTTGGTTCTGTATTTGTAGATCTGAATCAAGATAGCAGAGAAGATCTAATTGTGGCCCAGAACACAGGCACCGTAAAGGTCTTTAAGAATACCGGCAAGTCGACCTTTGTAGAAATGCCGGCCCCTACCGGTTACGGCTTCTGGATGGGTTTTGCAGTCGAAGACCTCGATAATGATGCAGACTTTGATCTATTCTTCTCTAATGCTGGCAATACAGTGCCCGGCTGGGCCGTTAAGGGCGACTTAAAAGAAGGTCAGGTTCAAGACCTCGAATGGGGTCTTCTGCGAAATGAAGGTAATTTTAAGTTCACCTCTGAAACATCCAGCCGGGGCCTTGGGGGTTACGAATTTGCCTGGGGCGCAATCTTTGAAGATTTTAACTTAGATGGCCGGGCAGATCTGGTAGTCTCGCAGAACTATCGTAAGTGGTATGTTCATAAATACAGCAAAGCCCCGGGCCGTTTTTTGCTGCAAGATAAACAGGGCAAGTTCATACCCGTAGAAGAAATAGTCGGGGTAGAAAACGCCAACTTTGGCCAGTCGCCTTTAACTGCAGATTTCAATAATGACGGTTACCCCGATTTGGTACATATAAACATTGATGGGCCCAGCCTTGCCTACCTGAATAAGGGTGGCAATGCTAAATATTTGAAGGTACTTGTGCCCGATGCCCTTGAATGGCAGGGGGCTCTAGTGACGGTGATTTTCAATGACGGTTCTAAAAAAATAAAGCCGGTACTTAATGGCATTGGCCTTATGACCGATCAATCACCTGAACTTATTTATGCCCTACCTGAAAACAAAAAGGTTTCTCATGTGGTTGTTAAGAAGGTGGGCGGCAAGGTCATACGGTTTAATAATGTCAAAGAGAACAGCCGCCTTGTGGTAAACTAGTTCCTATTTGAGAAATTCGCAGGCTTCTTCTCGGCTGCCGCCTTCAGAAGCCTCGTCGGCGAACTAAAGCAGTTTTGCGTAAGCGATAGCCGTAAGCAAAATGCGAAGTCTGCCCTCTGAACATGAGGGCAGACCCCTGCGCCCATCAGGATTCGAACCTGAGGCCTCCCGATTGGTCTTACGGCCATTCGCCTTCGGCTCATCGGCGTAGTTCTGACGCTCTATACAGCTGGCTGCGGCTTGCCGCAGGACCGTTAGGCCCCAATGTTTTTCGGCCGCGGCAGCGGTGTAGAAAAACTAAAGGATGAAAATTGCACGAACGGCAATTTTCATTGTATGGTCGCTTAGTGACAAATAGAAAACAAATGTGCGCCCATCAGGATTCGAACCTGAGGCCTCCCGATTCGTAGTCGGACGCTCTATCCAGCTGAGCTATGGGCGCCTGAAAAGTTCTAACACTACGCAAGCCTCAGGTTGAGGGTAGGTAGGTTTACAAAGAACGAAAGGTTAAATTGCGACTCTCGCTTACCCTGAAAAGTCAAATATTTATTTTCTGATAGAGTTTTTGGGTGAAGGGCAGGGTTTCATGGGCCTGATTTCTGGCCTTGAAATATTGCCAGAAACCAGCTGCCAGGTAGGCTATGCAGAACAATGAATCGGCGTAGTAAACGTAGTTGGCGTATGAGAAAAAATTGAGATAACTTAGAAAATGGTTGAATGTCAACAGGGCTAAATATCCCAGAAAAAATAGAAAGCTTTGAAAGGCGATTGTGAAGCGCTCATCAGCTGGTTCATAGCGCCAGAAACCGGCGATGAAGCCAATCAAAGTGGGGCCAGCGATTACGAACAGTTCAACCGGGCCAATATAGGGTTTAATGTTGTTTTGATAGAAACTCAATTGTCTTGGCTTTCAATCTGGGGTGCATCAGATTCGTATAATCTGAAGTATTTGTTCATAAACTCGAAGAACCCGGGCACCTGCCAGCGCTCGCCCTGATTGGCCCGAAAGGCTGCCAGGGCGCTCACAATAATAAACGATACCACGTTGAGATACATCAGGGCATCGGTCATGTTGGGTTTAAAACGAACCAGGCTCAGAATATCAGAAATAAGCGGCAGGTTCTCTAACAGCCAGATCACCAGCCAAACTACCAGAAAGCTGAGCTGCAAATAGAAGGCCTGAATGGTGTGCAGCCGGGTCAATTTCTGGGCCCGTTTGAACAACCAGGTTACAATGGGGCCAATGACCGGAACGTAGGCCAGGGCACTGTAAAACTTTTCATTCGACTGGTCTTCAAGTGAGCGGCTGACATTTTCACCCAGATCGCGCAGGCGGTCTTTGCCCTTCTGCCAGGCGTGCTTTGAGCCCTCACCAAATCGGTCAAAAGATGAGCCCTTAGACGAACTCTGCTCTGATTCTTCCATGGTACCTCTCTATAATGAAAGAACAGCGTTTCAATCATTTTATGACGCATTGAAAGCCTGGCCATTTTGAAAATTGCCAGCCTGCAGACTGCTTTTTAGAAATCATTTACCGGTGTTCTGCGTCTAACATTGATACCTATGGGTCGAATTGTAGTGCTAGCGCTGTTTTTATCTGGCAGCAGCCTATTTGCAGAATCGAAAATATTCACCGGCAAGCTCGATGCCCGCGGGCGGGCCCAGTTGGTGTACAAAGTGTCACAGAATGGCCCTTTCTTTCTGCAGGCCTTTGTGCTCTATAAGAAACACTGGCGCTCAATGAAAGTTTTCTGGAATAATCGAATCATCTGGATCGATATGGGCCCCGACTTCAAGGGCCTCAAATACCGGGTGCACTACTACAAACCCTGAATTAAAGAAGTTTTTCGGGGGCGTCACCCCGCAGATCTTTGATCTTTTCGATTTTATCTTTGCTGGCGATCAGCAACACCCCGTCTTTTTCGGCGATAATCAGGTCTTTAACACCAAGCAGGCTGGCATGTTTCAGCTTATCGAGATAGATCGTATTGCCTTCGCTATCAATGCGGTTGAACTTGCCCCGGCCGGCCTTGATATTTTTGGCTTCGTCGCTGGGCAGAATGCGCTCGAGGGCCAGAAAGCTGCCTACATCATCCCAGGCGAAGTTGGCACAGACTACACCCAGCTTGTCTGATTTTTCCATTACGGCGTAGTCGACAGAAATATCGGGCATCTTACCGAAGTTTTTCGCAAGGGCCTTTTTACCTTTGGCACACCTGGTTGCCAGTTTTGCTATTTCAGGTTGGGAATTTTTGAGCTCTTGCCAGAACAACCGACTCGAGAAGATGAACATGCCGCTGTTCCAGAAAAACTGATTCTGGGTAAAGTATTGCTGTGCCAGAGCAAGGTCTGGTTTTTCTTTAAATGATTTGATTTCAAACAGATTGTCTTCTATGTTGTTGCCTGTCTCAATATAGCCATAGCCAGTTTCGGGTCTTGAGGGTTTGATACCCATACACCAGATTCGCTCATCTGCTTTGGCCATGGCTGCCTTAACAGCTTCGAGCCAGCCCTCAACGGGGTGTATATGATGGTCAGCGGCCAGCACAATTACCGGGGCCTTTTCATCACCCTGCTCACGTATGTGGGCACAGAACAGGGCAATGATGGGGGCGGTGTTTCGCGCCGTGGGCTCAATTAGAAAGTTTTTCTTCTTTAGATACTTAACTTTTCTGCTAATGGCCTTCTGCAGGCCCTTGCCTGTGCCAATAAAGATTCTTTTTTTATCAGTGAGCTGGCGGCAGCGCTCAAGAGTTTCTTCGATGAGGCTCAGCTTACCGGTCAGGGGAAGCAACTGCTTGGGTTCTTTTTTTGTGCTGAGCGGCCACATGCGGGTGCCTGAACCGCCGGCCATGATTAAAAGATAGGGTTTCTTGCTCATCTTGATATAGGGGCAACGCTGCCGGTTTCGCCGTTACTGCTTTCTTCTTCTGTTGTTTCTTCTACCGAACTTTGTGAGCGGGGTAAGCGGTTACCCTCACCTGAAATAATCACTTTGGCCCGCGGGTTCATTTTTTCAATAGAGTAGTACTTCAATAGATCTTTGTTCTGCTTGATCAGCTTTGAAAAGTTTTCGGCCTTATCAAGTTCGGTTTTATT
Source organism: uncultured Leptospiraceae bacterium (assembly GCA_964532545.1). GTDB lineage: Bacteria > Spirochaetota > Leptospiria > Turneriellales > CAZHLC01 > CAZHLC01. Next base: position 10,003 of record CAZHLC010000023.1, read on the forward strand.
TAACACATTTTTTTCATAGGCCTTAGACTGGGCAGCAATTCGGGCGATCACTGCCTGGCGGCGGGCCGTAAACACCTGGTTGATATTCTGGGTCTGGGCCAGATAAAGTGCCGCATCGGGTGCATAATTTTTCAGCAGGCGCCAGCGTGTTAGATTCAGCTTTGCTTCAGAGAAAATAGTCTGCCAGTCTGAGGCAAAGGCCCCATCGGCTCTGAAGTATTCATCGTAGTTGGCCTCGAGATTATTGATGACCCGGTTAGAGGTATAGAATTCATTAAACTTTTTATCAAGCTGGCTTTCAAGTCGGCTCTTGATAATCATGGGCCAGCTGTTAACATCATCATCAATCTGGGTCAGCAGATAAAAGGCAGCTTCTTCGCTGATGGTATAATGCAGGCGCAATTTGAGTTGCAGGCGAAAAACATCAGAAAGCCCCAGGTAGTCGGTATACTGCAGCCCCTTTTTAAAATTCACATCAAGGGGCGGGGGATTTTTTTCAACCAGAAACACTTCATACTGGTCAGGCAGAAAGGCGAGGGGGCGCCAGTGCCAGCCAGCCTGCAGGGCCTGCTGCTGCCAACCATCAGAGCGTGACTTGAGAAAGCCAAGGTAACCGGCTGGCACAGTAATAAATTGAAAGTAGATAAAGGTAAGCAGAGATGAAACTGCCAACAAATTAAAGATAAACTTTAGAAAGGCAGATAGCATTCAATCAGATTGGTTGCGTTTGATCAGTCTTGTTTTACTGTTTCTTTAGCTTCGCTGTTTTCAGCGTTTGAAATACGAATACTTTTTTCAGGTGTAATCGTAGTAATGGCATGTTTGTAAACAAGGCTCTGTTTGCCGCCAGCTTCAATGATAATGGTAAAATTATCAAAGCTGATGACCTTGCCCTTGATGGGTACCCCGTTTGATAGGTAAATCGTGATCTCTAGTTTTTCTTTTCTGACCTGGTTGAGCAAAAAGTCTTGTATATTATTTTTAACCATTGCAGTTCCCCATTAAACACCGAGGGTTGTACCTGTTATATGTCTCTATTTAACAGACCCTTCAGGTGATCGGATAATTGAAAATAGCCCTGAGCAAAGTCAATCTTTTTTAGGCGAGTCTCATTTCGAAACCAGGTAAGCTGCCGCTTGGCAAAGTTGCGGGTCTTTAAAGCAATCTCTTGCTGCGCCTCTTCAAGGCTGAGCTGGCCCTCAAGATGGGCAAGTATTTGTGCATAGCCAATTGAATTCATACCTGCACTCTCTTTAGTATAACCCATTTCAATTAATTTATGAACTTCGTTTACCAGCCCTGCTTCGATCATTTTGCCAACTCGTAGATTGATACGCTCATATAGCTCGGCCCGCTCACGCATAACACAGAGATTAAAAAAATCGTATTGTTTATAGATGCCCCCCACCCGGGGTGCTTGAGAAAAGGGCTTTTGCAGGGCCGCGCTGACCAGATAGGCCCGGCGATTACGATGGTCATTCTCTGCGTCAATGTTGGCAAATGAATGAGGGTCGACCTCTTGCAGTCGCCTGCGTATTTCAGCCAGCGATAGATTCTCAACTTCGACCCTCAGTTCAAGACTGATCTCTGGTTCTTCGAGTAAACCATCCCATAAAGACCTGATATAAAAGAAGGTACCACCCACAATCACCGCAATGCGACCCCGCTCTTGTATCTCAGCTATGGCAGCCAGGGCTTCTTTTATGAAACGGCCGGCCGAATAACGCTCATAGGGGTCAACATGGGCAAACATATGATGTCTGAACCTGTTCAGCTCATGGGGGGCTGGCAGGGCTGTGCCAATGCTCATATGGCGATAAATCTGCCGCGAATCAGCATTTATGATCTCGATGGGGGTTTCAGGGGGCAGTGAATAGACTATTTCTGATTTGCCAGCAGCAGTGGGGCCAGTGATGACGATCACAGGCTTTGGCTGGCTGTTCATTGCAGCAATTGATCAAGCTCGGCCAGGGCTGTATCGAAGTCATCATTTATTACCTGATGATCATAAAGGTGCTTAAACTTTATTTCGTTACGGGCCAGCTTGACTCTTTTCTCAATCTCTTGTTCTGTTTCGGTGCCCCGTTTTTTGAGGCGGTTGTAGAGCTCATCGATAGAGGGGGGCAGAATAAATATGGTAACCACCTCATTGTGTTTACGTTTCACATTGAGGGCACCCTGCACATCAAGATCAAGCACGGGTTTTCGGCCTGCAGAACGAATACGCTGAATTTCAGCATTGGTGGTTCCGTAAAAATTATCAAGAACTTCGGCCCATTCAAGAAACTCATCTTTACGAATCATCGATCTGAATTTGTGACTGGCAATAAAGTAATAGTGTTCACCTTCAATTTCATGAGAGCGTGGTTCACGGGTTGTGGTTGAAATGCTGTGACTGAGATCGGCCCTCTTTTCAAGCAGTGCATCAATTAAACTGTTTTTACCAGTGCCCGAGGGTGCAGAGATAATAAATACGTCTTTCATCACAAAGCCCGAAAAGTTGCCTTCGGGGGCATATTCATTTTCAGGTTTGTTTCAGAATGTAAATGAAAAATAAGGCGGCGACATAATCAATTTAAGGCTGCGTTTTCAGGCTTAAAAAAAAGTTGACCTGCAGGCCGAGTAAGTCAGTATAAAAAAAGAAATAATTTTAAGGGTTCACCAATGAAGAAGACTTTTTACGTGACGTTTGTTCTGGCCTTGGCCGGTATCATGCTGCAGATTGATGCGCAGCCTAATCAAAATCAACCACAAAACAAGCCCAACCAGCAGCAAGCCACCAATGCAAATGTAAACCGAATGATCGAATATGACTCGCTGGGCGTTGCCGTTGTCAAAGATGACAATTCGGTAAAAAACTCACGCCTTGAGCGCAAATTGAAGTATGTATCGAAAGAGTCAAAGACCAGCCAACTGCATGAATTTTTAATCGAAGATGGTAAGGGCAAACGCCTGGCCGATACCAAACCAGACCACTGCAAAGTGATTAACAAAGAAACCGGTCTTACAGTAGATGAGTATAATGTTACTTTTACCTGCAATAAGCACTTTGGTGGGGCCGCATACCGCGATGTTATCGAAAAATTAACAAAGTTTTATGCGAACCAGTTTCAAAACGATATCAAGCAGAATAAGGGTATTCTCACTATGCAGCCCTCGCGCGGAGTAGAATCAATTGAGTATAAATCACCAGCCCGCATGACCGTGACTCTGCGCTCTAACGGCGTTGAATACACGGCCATAGCTAATATTGATGAGAAAAACAAGATTCTAGCTACCCACACCTTTATTGTAAAAGACCCCAATAAAGGGCCGCAGGGCGCCCGCTATATCAACATCATTCTTGATTTCTCAAAAGAAACTCAGGCCATTATTGAACCACTGGCCCGCTTCGCCGTGACTGAAACCGGCATTTGGGTTGGTTCACGTAAGGCATATATCTCTAACCAGAGCGATATTCTGCAACAGTTCTAGTCGATAGAGACAAATTGAATTGCAAAAAGGGGCAGCTTTGCCCCTTTTTTTATGCCCGCAGGCGGGTCGTCTAAAACTTGACTAGGTATAATCGTTTCTCACTGTTGTTGCCTGATTTAATTTTTTTTAAACTAGCAAGGTAAATATAAATGGATGTATCTCAAATTATAATGATTGCAGTGTTCGCTGTTTTGTTCTTCGGGGCCATGGGTCTGCACGGTACGGCCGTGCTCAATTACTGGAAGATGATTCAGAAGGCACAACCTATCGAAATTAAGGCGCCCATCGCAGAGCGTCTGAAAAGCGTCATTGTCAATGTTCTCTTACAGAAGAAACTTTTTCAAAAACCTGTTCGCGGCATCTTTCATGTTTTCATCTTTTATGGCTTTCTAGTCTATTCTCTGCACACAGCCAGCCAGTTCGTTGGTGGCTTTATGGGAGATTACAACTTTTATATTCCGGCATTGCTGGGCGATACCGTGCTGCATGCCTATGATTATGCCCTTGATATCTTCTCAATTCTTGTTCTGGCGGGCCTGACTTATTTTGCCATGCGCCGCTGGGTGGCAAAGGCGCCTGAACTTGATCGCCCCTCGGGTCAGAGTGCCATTGTAATCGGCCTGATCAGCACGCTGATGATTTCAACCATTGCCGGTGAAGGTGCTCGGCAGATGCT
>CAZHLC010000024.1:0-13505 GCA_964532545.1 uncultured Leptospiraceae bacterium
ACATTTTAGCTCGCGGCTCTGTTTCTCGGCTGTTTTTTGACCCATGAACGTATATGATGCCATGCAACAACGGCGCTCAATTCGCGCATTTCTAGACAAACAGATACCCCGAGATGTTCTCACCCGGGTTTTAGAGAACGCCATGCGGGCCCCCTCATGGAAGAACTGCCAGCCCTATGAACTCTACGTGCTCGAAGGGCAGAAAAAGGCAGAGTTAAAAGACAAACTGGTTGAGGCAGCCATGGCCAGAAGAGAAGAGAACCCTGATGAGCCCTTTCAGGCCAGTTGGCCCACCTACATGAAGAAACGTATGTTTTCACTGGGTAAGGCCCTTTATGATCACCTTGAGATTCCCCGTGAAGATAAAGAGGGGCGGGCCCGCCAGATGCTGCGTAATTTTGAGTTCTTTGATGCTCCGGCTGTATTATTCTTTTTCACCCCCAGAAACATGGGTTTCTGGCCTGAGTTTGACGTGGGTATTTTCTACGGTTATGTGATGCTTGCCCTGTTAGAAGAGGGGCTGGCGAGCTGCCCCCAGGCTTCGCTGGCCACATACCCAGATCTGGTGCGCGATGTGCTGGGCCTTGAAAAAAATAACAAGCTGCTTGCCGGTATGAGCATAGGGTACCCTGATGATGGGGCGAAAATTAACGCCTTTCAAACCGAACGTGAGCCTTTTGAGCAGATGATTAGGTTTATCGGTTAAGAGAGTTGACTCAGATCAGGGGCAGCCAACGGGTTTATCGTTGAAGGTATAGCTGGTGCCTGTTTGATTACTGGGCGAGGGGTTCGAGAGCTCGACTGAAGTTGTACTGAGAATTTTAGTGATTACGGTGTTGGCCGGTAGCCCCCCGCCGGCTGTAATCTGGTAACCAATATTCAAGTCAGTGGTGGTGGCGAGATTAGTCATTACGTTTGAACCGGCCACCATGTTGGCGGTCTTGGGAACAGCACCGAGGCCACAAGATGTCCAGCAGTCGCAGTAGCGGCGACTTTCGTTATAGCCGCCCAGAGCTGAGCAGGCACCCGAGTCAAACAAACAGCCAATATCACCTATTTTCGTGGTAATAAAACCGTCGCGATCGCCGTCAGCGGCGCATTTTTTAATTTCTTCACTCGAAGCTGCATCTTGTGTGATGTTGCGCACATTAAAGCAGAAGACCTGTTGCGTAGATGCTGTGCCGCCGTTGCAGGTTAAGTCAATTGATGGTACAATGGCACCATCGCAGTAAGGTCGAATGGGGTTGGTGGTATTGTAATAAGGGGTGCCACCACTGTTGCAGGCCTGTACCGGTATAGCAGAATCGCCGGTGGCACCCTCGGCCTGCTTGTCACTTTCTTTATGGCTATAGCTGATTTCTTCGCGGGCCAGACTTGAGTTTGTCAAAGTCCACTCGTTTACGCCGCCATCGATAGCGCGCCCGGTGTTCCAGTACCATTTTATTCTGTAGCGTTTGCCCTTGTGGGCGCCGCTTGAGCTGATTTTCACATAGTAGGTTCCTACATTGTAGGGGTCAGAATTGAGAAAGGCATTAAGGTCTTTATCAACCAGTTGCTCGTAGCTGATGGTCTGCTTCGCTTTTACTGCCGTGGGGTTGGTAGTGGCGCTGGTGGCATAGCAGCCATGATAAAACAGATTATTTAAATCAAGGTCATTCACCCTGACAGTATGTTCCCACCTTGAGGGAAAAGACAATGACAGATTGCCGGCGGCAGCGATCTGGCGCAGCACACCCTCGGTGGCATTGGTGGCATCAGGAATATTCAGATATGAGTCAGCAATAGGTTGTTCAGTGAGCGCACCATTAAAATTGATGCCCAGTGTAGGGGGGTATACCTGAACCCGCACTGCAATGGGGCTGAGGTCGGGTGACTCGACTCTGATAACAAAGCGGGGTTTAAAGAAGTTATGACCGTTTGATGAAAGCAGTTCTTTATGATCAGGAATTGTATTGCCTGACGGTTTGGGGCGCCCGCTGACTGAGCTGAAACACTGAGCCCAGTTGCCCTGAATGGTGGCCAGGTCATTACCGTCAGTGCTGCAGCCTGTGCGGTTTGCATCAAGGCGATCGAAATCAGCTGAGTTGAGGTTTACCCGGTACCAGTCTTCGTCAATTTCTGTATCGAAGGTGCCAACAATGGCAAAGCTGTTGTCTAAGTGGTTGAGTGAGCCATCGGGTTGCTTGGTTTGAATAATGGTATCTGCATCTGAAAAGATATCATTTGGCTCTGATTCAACGGGCACTACGCCAACCGGCGTGCCGCTTACACTTTGTTTGTTGATATAACTGTTGGTGCAATTACCCTGAGCCGCATCTTCGCTGCTGCACTGGCCTTCACCGCAGTTTACAGTGAACAGTGCAAAAAAGGCAAAAATGATCAGCGTACACTTCGCCCGCGACATAGATACTCTAAAATTGGTGTTTCAGGGGTGCGGGGCCAAAAAATGCAGTTTTAGAAGTAACCCGAGACATTGATTATGCGCTCAACTGACCAGATTAATCCAAAAATAGCCACCAGCAGCGAACCATAGAAAACCAGTTTCTTATGCACGTCTTTTGCAATGTTCTGGTTCGTTTTATGCAGCACCAGCCACAGCAGACCAAAAGAACCAAAGGCGAAGATCAACTGGCCCAGGTCGACTCCCAGGTTAAAAAACAGAATTTTCAAAAGAAATTTACCCAGATTAGCGCCGCTCAGCTCAATGTTCAGCAGGCTTGAGCGAAAGTGTTCAGAAAAGGCCAGACCGTGTACCAGGCCAAAAGCAAAGGCAATCAATGAACGCCGCCGTACTGAGCTGTTGGTTGCTTCGATATTTATATCTTTGCGCTGTATTAGAATGTTCTCAATGCCTACCCATGCAATGCTGAGGGCTACACCAAATTCAATAATGGCCACCCCCAGCTTACCAATGGGAATAATATCAAGGCTGGCGAGGGTCAGCGTCAGGGCATGGGCAATGGTAAACCAGGTAACTACCTTTACTAGATTCCATGCACGGCTGAAAATCAGGCCAAGGGCAATTACAAAGAGAATATGATCTAAGCCGGTAAGAATGTGACCAATGCCTGCAGGCAACTCTTCTGCAATAATGTAGCCAATGCTGGGCAGGGTATTTTTCTTGTGCTGGCCATAGATGCCGGGCTGGTAGTCTGTGCCTTCTTCTAAAGCCGGGTTACCCAGTATGGGTGCGGCAATCATAAAAAATGTAAAAAGCAGTAGAGAAGTTCTGGCCATGACGCAGAATTATTTAACCAGCTGCAGCGTAAAATAGTTCTTCTTGCGGAAGATAAAATCAAATACATTCTCACCAAACTCAATTTCTGAAGTACCAAAGTGAGGCACCCGGCCTTCTTTAAAGAGCTCATTAAAAATGTATATGTGCTTTATTTTTTTACTCTGTCGGTAGGTACCCTGAATGATGATGAACTGGGGTGTGGGGTCTGAAAGGTAGGGGTCTCTTTCATAACTCAATTTTTTAATCTTAAGGGCAACCCGGGTTTTACCATCAAAAACTTTTACGTGTGAATTCACATACTGGCGAATTCTTTTTTTCTCTTTTCTGGTTTCTATGCGCCTGATATATTTATCATACTCGGCCGGTGAGGTCACCCACAGATTCACATAGGCATGCACCGGAAACTTCAGCTTAAAAGAAACCGTGTTTCGCTTGATGATAAAAGATGAATTACTATCGGCCCGCACCTGGTCAAAAGGGTGGGCTAGCAGGGCTGTACTGCCCAGCAACAGCAGGGCGGCAAGGGTGTGACATAGCCAGGCGGCGGTACGGCTTGGCGGCCTGGCAGATTGGCGGCTGGCGAGACCTGTGTTCTGGTGTCTTTTTTTATCTGTCTTAATCATTCTTTTCTGTTGTTACTTAACTGCCGAGCTGCTTATCTGCCTGCAGTCAGGCCGTGAAGCTGCCCTGCCGTCTTGCCGCTAGAGTATCTGGTGGTCGCTGAATACCATGGTCTCGGTCTTAGCTTTGCCTGATTCAAATTTCGATTTCATGGTTATCTTTTTCGGCAGATACACTCCTTTGATCTGGGTATATTGGTAGATGTTCTGCTGCACGAGGCGCCCCTGGCGCAGCATGATCACGATGGTATTTTTAGAAATCATGAACTTACCCTTCTTGTTCTTCACAAGATCCCACCTTGAGTCGATGCGCTCGCCTGTATGAAGAAAGGCATGGGTGCGCTCAACCTCGTATTTTTTATTAAGAAAATACTCAACCCTGATAATAGGTGGCAGACGTTTTTTAAACTTTCGTTTATCAAAGTAGGCGTAGAGTTTCAGAAACGGTGGCTCTTTATGGGTCTTAACTTTATACTTTCGCAGAGTATCTCTCATGGTTCGGGGAACAATTGAGTCTTTATTCTCTTTTAGAATAGCATTCACCGCACCGGCCAGCCGGGGTGCAATGCTGCTAACATCAAATCTAACCTGGTTTTTTCTGCGATCGTAAATTACGTAGTAATCGCCTGCTTTCTCACCGGCTTTGCGGTCAATTTTCGAGCGAATAAAGGCGTCGGCCCCACTGTATTTTACCTTCATTTTAAAGCCCTTCTTCACATGCTGTTGGGGGTAGTAGAATTTGCTGTCGACAATTCTCACTATGCGGGCCGGGCTTGCGGCCATTTGCTGGGCGAGGCAAACGAAAAAAATCAGGGGAATTAGAGCCCCCTTCAGGCGTCTAAGTAATATTGATTGCTGGCTGTTTTTCATATAGATTATGACGTAGTATTTGTTGATAGCTGGTCAAAGAAAAATTAACCTGGCAAAATTAAAGAGGTGTAAATGCGCATTAGCTCACGGTTACGTTCGGTACAAGATTTACAGAATTTTCTGATTTATAGCTATCTCGCCCTTGATGTAACCCTGTTATTATCTTTAATTGCCATTGGCTCTTTTGCCTATGTCTTTTTTGGTTTCGATTTATCGCAGCGGCTGTTCTTTATCTTTTTCAGTCTGGCTATGATTCTGCTTATAGCTTTGCACCAGTTTCGGCGGCTGAAAACAGTCACTCTTGAGCGCCTCGACGGGCTTTTTAAGAAGAGACGTGAGCTGTTCAGTTACTCGCCGCGCCTGTTATTTGATGTAGAAAAGGGCCGGGTACACAGCAATGATGAGCTTTTTATTGAAGACTGGCAGCGGCGGGCCGGGCAAGAAGATGTCAGTCTCTTTGATAAGCTGGGTTTCTCCGGTCTGTTCAAACTTAATTTCAGCCGTTATCTGTTGGCCCTGCCCATGGCGCTGATCTTGCTTCTGGCCTTTCAATTGGCCATCGGTCTCAATCCCCTTCATATTCTCACCGGTAGCGGTTCTAAGCTGCTGCCCCAGAGTGCCTACCAGCTCAGCCCGGGTGGGGGTACGTATTTTTACGGCCAGCCAATTACCATCAGCTTTACCCTGAATTCTGATGATTATCAGTTTCTGGCCTTTGAGCAGAGCACTGCCCATAGCCAGGCCTTTGGCCCGGTTGAAACCGGGCAGCTTCACGTTGAAGCCAGGGGTGAAACAAAAATATACCAGCTGAAAATTGCATCGCTGGCCAAGAGTTTCAAATATCGGGTTGCGGTGGCCCATGGGCTTGAGCGTAAGTACAGCGTTGCTCATGAGCTCAAGGTTAAATATCCTGCCCATTTCAAACGTATTCGTTTTACTGTGAGGCCGCCAGCTTATACGGGGCAGGGAACCTACACCACAGAAGAAAACCTCATGCGTGTTTACTACGGCAGTAGCATCAGTGTCGATCTGCAGACTTCGGCTTCTGCGAAAGTACTTAAAGATAAGCAGCCTGTTAAGATCAGCATACCGGGCGAAGCCCGTTACAATTTCAGGTTTTTAAAATTGAATGAGCAGAAGTTACAGTTTGACCTGATTGAAACCACCGGCCAGACAAAGGTAGAAATTAAAAGCCCGGTTTATGAACTGTGGCCTGCAGAAGATAATGCCCCGACTGTTACGATACTGAGAGAAAAAGAAACCAACACCACCCTGTTTGTGCCAGAACTGGGCCGGGTCAACTGGCGCTTTATGGCTTCTGATGATTTTGATTTGCGCTCACTTACAGTTTACGTACTTGATGGTAACAAAGTTGTCAAAGAACAACCCCTGGTTCTGAAAGACTTAGAAAGAAAAAAGGCAGGTAAGCAAACTGTTTACCTGGGTAAGGCTGAAATAAATCTTGAAAACCTGAAACCCGAAGGCGACACCCTTTCAGTCATTATGGGCGCCCGCGATAATTCGCTTATGGGCGCCCGCTTCAGTTGGCAGAATAAAAACAAGATCGGCCAGACCGGCCAGAGTACGGCCATTCTGATTAAGCTGCCTGCTGATGCTGCCAAAAAAGAAAAATGGCAAGAGCTCAACGAAGAAAAGCTTACCCGCGAACTTGAAACCTATGCCGAAGAATATGCACGGTCTGAAAAAGAGCTTTCACAACTCTTAAAAAGAGCCCAGGGGGGTGAGAGCAGTGACAAGCTACAGGGTGATTTTCAAAAGTGGGCAGAGCGCCGCAAACGACTGAAAGAAAGCCTGAAAGATTACAATAAGCGTATCGAAAGAAATCTGCAGACAAAAAGCTCAACACAAAGCATGCAGAAGAAACGAATATTGCAGAACATTGCCCGAACTCTTGATGAAAAAATCAAAACAAGAGAAAAGAAATTGCAGAAACTGCTTAAGAATTTTCCAAAAGATTATATGATGGCCCAGGGCCAGATCAAACGCCTCAGCAAAAAACAATATCTGAAAAATCTCGAGAACAGCATTGCCCAGCTACAGAAGCTGCTGGCCATAAAAAAGGTTAACCGCCTGCGCAACCAGATTGATAAAGAAATTGATAACCTGCGCAAACTTCAAGATAAAATGGGCCGCCAGGGGCAGAAGCCATCTGAATCTGAACTTGCGGCCCATCGCAAACGCGTTGAAGATCTTAAAAAGCTGGCTGCACAGATGCAGAGTGAGATGAAAAGTATGTTGAAGGGCCAGGGGCTGCAGATGAGCTCAAAAGAGAATGAGAACTGGCAACAATCATCGAAGGCCGCATCTCAGTCTCTATCACAACAGCAAATGGCCCAGCTAATGCGTAACCTTGGCAAAAGCCAGCAGCCCCTGCAAAGCTGGAACAAGCGCCTGAAAAAAGCCGCAGATGCCATGGGGGCCGGTGACATGAAAAAAGCGATCAAGGCCTACCGCATAGCTGCTTTTCGTATTAATGAGATATCTCAGGTCTGGCAGAAGCGTTACGAAGAGGCCCGCATAAACCCCCATGGTGCCGACAAGAAAAAGCTGCGGGCCCTGGGTGCAGACATTTCAACCCTGCGCGACTCATATCGTTCTGTAGTCACCAGCTTGCAGAAAGATATCGGCAAAACCGGTCTGCTTGATGCCCGCACTGTTATGGCACTGCAAGAAAGTTTCAATTTCTTCAAGAATGTGCAGAGTAGTATCGAAAACAATTTGTCGATGAGCACCATATCAAATTCAAAAAGACTAATCTGGAAATTCAACCGCACGAGCCTGGCGTTGCTCAAAGAAATGGGCAAAATGCGGGCCCAGATGGCACAAATCTCTCAGGGCAACATGTCACAGCAGATGCAGAAGGCCGGCAAAATGCAGGGCGATATGCAGAACAGTATGCGCCAGATGGGCCAGGGGCGTGAAAGCAAAAACCAGCGGCTCTCTGAAAGTGAAAAGGCCTACCTTGAAGAGCTGGCCCGTCGAGAATCTGAAGCAGCCAAGCAGCTGCAAGAAGCCCTCAATTCAAAAGAACTCGAGGGCAGCAGTGGCCAGAAAGAGGGCGAGGCTCTACTGAAAAGATTGAAAGAGCTTGAAAATGAATTACGCCAGGTTAATACCAGGCAATCGCTTACCCAGACTGAAAGAAAGCTCAAAAAGCTTTCAGAAAAATTTCTTAAATCTGAAAAGAGTCTCAAACGGCGCAAACAATTTGAAAAGAAACGCCAGGCTGAAAAACCCCGCGAGTACAGCATTCAGGCGCCAGTTAAGTTTGAAGTTCCTGAAAAAAAGGCGCCTGTAAATCTTGACGTCGACTATGATCTTTCTGAAGCTCAGCGCATTTTTTTCAGGGAATATTTACGAAATCTTGAAAGCGCGCAGCAGTAGAAACGCCAACCCGAGAAAAACACCAAAAGCTACCTGGGTTTTCAAGCCGCGGTCGTTTTTAACCAGGCCTGCTGCTGGTTTCAGCCTGCTCAAAAAATAAAAAGCCAAACCAAGAGCTGAGGCCACCGTGGGCAGAAATACAGCCAGGGGGTAGCCCAGGCCAAAACAAAGTGCCAGGGTAAGCCGCACATCGGCCAGCCCCATGCGGTAGCGCGACAGTATTCTGATCAGATGAAGCAGAAAAAACCAGCTGAAAGAAATCAACAAGTGCAGGCTGATATCACTGCTGAGTGTGGCAGTGGTGGTATAACCATAAAAGCGATTCAGTAAATCAAGTAGCCCCAGAATAAGCATGGCCAGAATAGCCTCTGTGGGTATTAACATGTATTCCCAGTCGATGCGCATAATCACATGCAGAATGACCAGGTAGGCGCCGGTGGTCAGCGCATAGGTGATATCAGGGTAGAGCCAGAACACGATTGTACCATAAACAAAAGCGGCCAGCTCACTGAGCCAGTAGCGGGCCTTGATCGCATTGCCGCAATTATCACACTTGCGCCCACTCAACCAGTATCCAAATACCGGAACCAGATTAACAGCATTCAGCTTTTTTTCGCAATGGTCACATTTAGACCTGCCACCCAGTATATGGCGCCATTTGCTTTTAATCTGCCGGCGGCTTTTATAGTAGTGGGCTTGCAGAATACGCTGGGTCAGGGCTTCGGCAAAAGAGATCAATATGGCATAGAAAATACCGCTTGAAATGGCGAGAAAAACCAGCAGGGCTTTGTTCGATTGCCAGACCATGGGCGAGCTTAGCCCTGGCGGGTCATAAGATATTTCTGCAGATACTCTTTGATATCTTCGATGTTCTTATCGATCATGGCTCTGAACTCATCAGGAATTTCCTGCTCGCGTATAACCCGGTAATAGTTGAGAGCCTTGGTGATAGCCTTACGTTTAATAAAACGCTGGGCCTTGACCAGCATCGATTTGTATTTATAGTAGGCGTATTCAAGAATGGTGTGATTGCGTGAGAGAGCAAAACGGTGGGGAATCTTTGTAAAGTCATAAGTTAAAGTCAAGAAGGGGGTATCTTCTTGTTCAGGAGTTTTCAGCTCGAGAACACCCCGAATCTCTTGTACCGGTGGTTTGGCCTCTTCATCATCGGTGATGGGCTCAGGTTCAATCAGCTCTTCTTCTTCAGGTTCAGCTTCTGGCCCCCCGGTTGAGCCGGTTACAGATGAAGCCTGGTCAAGTGAGGGTGGGGCGGCCTCTTCTTCGGCTGGCTCACCACCCAGAGAAGGGGGGGCCATGTTGGCAGTCTCAGGCTCAGGCTGGGCAGGTTCAGGTTCTGGCTCAGCCTTAACTTCTTCAGGGGGCTCTTCAGCTAGAGGTGGGGCCCCGCCGCCGCCAGCTTCTGATTCAGCTTCGCCAGCATCTTCACCTTCGCCCTTGCCTTTGAGGCCATCGGCACCTTCACCAAAGTTGGCCGTATCAGCTACTTTGTTAATGTTGGCAACATCAGAAATCTTTTCGATGTATTTCGTTTTATCATCTTCGGTGCCGCCGGGTGGTGGGCTGGGCATTTCAGCCTTAATGTCGCCCTTAAGCTCAATGTTACCCTGAGTTAGAATTTCAAGGTTCTTACCCTCGAACATGGCCTTCTTGATGTCAAAGAAGCCCTTGGTGATACTCTGCACGATTTTTTCGGCTTCGAGATTACTGGTTTCTGTTTTTTCAGTTCTGGTATTTCCTGACCAGCGGCCCATGGGGGCACCAAAGGTTGTACTCTTACCTTCATCTGTTTTCTGCTCTTGCGGCTCTTCTTTCTTCTCAGGCATCTCAAGCACCACCTGAATGGGCTGGGGCTTTTGCTCTTCTTCTTCATCTTCGAAGTTTTCAATGAAGTCTTCAAGATCATTGATATTCTGCAGAATTTTTTCTCGAATAGTTTTATTAGGAATCTTATTGAGCAGACGCTGGTATACATCAAGGGCCATTGAGTATTCTTTTTCAGCGATAAAACGTTCTGCATTCAGCAGTGAGCGAAAGTAATGATTAAATGGGCTATTTCGTGGTATAATCTCATGTGCCCTGAATGATAAGCGCAGCTTACCTCTTTTTTTCTTCTGCTTCGGTGCCGTGGCTGCCTGTGCCTGAGCAGTGGGTGACTGGGCTATGGCATTGACTTCAGTGAATAAACCCTTTTTATCAAGGGGTGGGGTAGGTTGCTGACTGGCCGGTACTGGCTCATGATAGTCGGGTTGGCTGCTCTGTGACATCGCCCGATTAAGCAGACCGTTACCTCTTGTGGGCATAGCAGCGGGCGCTGGCGCAGAAGCAGGCCCCGCCGGGGCTGCGACCATCGGCTGCGCTGTCGGTTCAGCTTCTGCCACTGGCGCCGACATGATATGCGGTTCATCATCAAACTCAAATTCTTCTTCATCAGCAGTTATCATGGGCGGGGGCTGCACTGCTGGTTGTTGGTTGGTTAAGGCTGGGCCCTGCCTGGGCCGCTCAGGTGGGCTGGTGGGCTCATCACTGATTACAGGTTCGATTTCTTCAAGTGTTAGAGGGGTGGGCTCAACCGGCGCCTCTGATTTAACAGGCTCGCTGACTTGCTCTACGGCTTCAGGCTCTGCTTCTGGTGATTTCTTACCTGAAAAGAAACCGCTGATACGCTTTTTAAGCCTTGAGAAAAAGCCCATAGTTGATTATCGGCCCCCGGGGGGCCTAAATAGAAGGGGTTTAGATAAACTTTTTTTTGTTTTTCTGCTCTTTCTTAATAAAACCTGCAGGATAATTCAGCTCTTTGATTAGAGCCAGGTAGCGCAGATAGTAGGTTTTGGCATCGCCTTTTTTCTTGAGTTTTTTAGAAACCTGGGCCAGCATTTTCAGAGTCTCAGGAATATCAGCAGACAGGCGGTATGATGCAGTTAAACTTTCAAAGGCCTCATCGTTGTTTTTTAAACCCTTGTAGTAGATGCGCCCCAGAGCCAGGTGGGCCCGGGGTTCATTGGGGTTTTCTTGAATTGAGCGCTTAAGAGACTTAACGCCTTGTTTATATTCTTTTTTGTAGTAGTGATAGTTACCCAGCTCCATATATGAAAGGGCAAACCTGTCATCGATGGCAAGGGCCTTCTCAAGCCATTCTTTTGACTGCTCAAGATACTTGTAGTTGTTCTTGATTTTTTTCTTTTTATCTCGATTATTCTCAAAAATTTTCAGGTTGATCATACCCATATTGTGAAGAGCGTTCAGGTATTTTGGGTCAACTTCAAGGGCCTTGGCATAGTGCTCTTTGGCTTTTTCAAGGTCGATTTCGCCAAGGTAGTAAATATTGCCCAGTTCTTTGTAGACTTCAGCAGTTTTGTTGATCTCAAGGGCTTTTCGGTACTTTTGTTCAGCCTTTGTATAGTCGCCTGCACGGCGGGCTCGCATGCCTTCGCGAAAAAGTTGTTCGTAATCACCTTTGCACCCAGCGAGAGTCAGAACCAGCAATAAGTAGGTAAGCCTTTTCATATACTGAGAATATGTTCGCAGCACCTTAATGAGGTCAACAAATTTTCACCTTTACGGTCTGTCTCAGGCGGGGGTTAAATCAGCGGTGAGCCCGATTTTTAACTTTTTACCAGAGCTGCCGGTCATTCTTTCGCCCATGGCTGGCTATTCAGATTCACCTTATCGGCTGATCTGCCGGCGGCTGGGCTCAGCCATGTCAATTACCGAGTTTGTTTCAACCGACCCGCTTATGGCCGGCTCGGTGAAATCAATCAAACTCTTCAGATATGAAGAGGCTGAGCGCCCGGTAATTTTTCAGGTTTTTGGTAATAAACCTGATACGATTCTTGAAGCCTGCAAAAAAATACTGCCCCTGGGGCCTGATGGCATCGATTTGAATATGGGTTGCTCGGTAAAAAAGGTGGCCCATAAGGGTTCGGGGGTAGGGCTGATGCGCGATCCCGACAAAGTACGCAATATTGTAAGCCGCATGGTCAAAGAATTGCAGGTTCCTGTTTCAGTCAAAATAAGAATGGGGTGGAACCATTCGCTGCTCAACTACCTTGAGATCGGCAGAATTGCCGAGGGCGAAGGGGCCTGGGGCATCACCCTGCATGGTCGTACCAAAGAAATGGCCTACAAGGGCGAAGCTGATTGGCAGGCCATTGCCAATTTGAAACAGCATCTTACAATACCTGTGTTTGGCAATGGTGATGTAGGCAGCATTGCAGAAGCACGTTTACGTATGAAGCAGAGCGGGGTCGATGGTGTTTTTATTGGCCGCAGTGCCATAGGTAACCCCTGGGTTTTTCAAGAAAGCGGCCGCCCGCAGAGCTTTGCCGGTCGCCTGCCGGTTATACTTGAGCATCTTGAGGCCATGCACCGCTTCTATGGTGAGCGGGGTATTATCTTATTCAGAAAACACCTGGTTAAGTATCTACTCGATCTCGATTTTTTTCAGCAGCACCGGCCGCACCTGCTGCAGATCGAAGATCTGCATGAGTTACGTGATTGCCTCTACGGCTTTATTGATTTAGCTGCCTGAGATTAATACTCTTCTTGTGCCCGGCTTGTGATCAAGAATTCATCTGGTACATCATCAATCGATTCACCGATCTGCACAGCCACATGTGAACCAACCCGGCCTGGGCGGCATTTGAATTTGGGGCGATCACCCACTTTTAGAGTGAACTCATCGCGAATGGTGGTATTAGACAGTTTAATAATCTGGCCCTTCTGCAGAGACATGATGTCAGAGAAGGGCAGCTCTGTTGAACCGATCTCAACTGCAACTTCGATCTCAACCTGATCAAGTCGCCCCTGAATAATCGATTTATTCAGTTCAGATTCACCCCTTCTAATTGATGAGAACCAGTACTGGGCTGACAGTTTCTGAATAATCGGCTCAATGGTAATATAAGGAATACAAAGGTTCATCATACCCTCGTTTTCACCAATCTTGGTTTCAAGGGTTATGAGCATTACCATCTCATTGGGTGGTACGATCTGGGCGAACTGTGGGTTGGTTTCAATAGTGCCCAGTCGGGGGCGAAGGTCAATTACCGTTGACCATGCCTCACGCAGGTTACCCAGAACCTGCACAACCACCCCTTCAATAACCGAAAGCTCAATATCGGTAAGCTCACGACTGAGTTTGTAGTGCTCGCCGGCACCACCAAAGAGGCGATCAATCACCGTAAAGGTAATGGTTGGGTCGATCTCTAAAATTGATGACCCCTTTAGAGGGTCCATATTAATCAGGGCGAGGGTAGTGGGGTTGGGTATAGAGCGAATGAATTCTTCGTAAGTAAGCTGGTCTACACTGGTTACATGCACCGCCACCATGGCCCGCAGTTTTGCTGAGAGAG
>CAZHLC010000025.1:0-13233 GCA_964532545.1 uncultured Leptospiraceae bacterium
TGAAGGTGATGTCAAAGCAGCCCGTCTCGGCGGTGAAGAGTTTGCCATACTGGCAGCAAACATGAGTCGCAAGCAGGGCCTCATTCTTGCAGAATGTCTGCGTAATGAACTGAAGACCATAAAAGCTGATGAAGAGCACACGCTCACGGCCTCATTTGCTGTCGGTATGGTTGAACAGGCTAAACCATTCAAGCAGGCCTATGAGAAGATCGATAAGGCGCTTTACAGTGCCAAGAAAGCGGGGCGCGACTGCGTCAAGGCCTGCTGAATTTAGATTTTGATATGGTTGAGATGGTCGGTGATGCGGCCATTGACTTTCAACATAATATAGTTGATGTCGTTAGTGATATCTTTTTTAAACTTTGTGATATAACGCACTGGCCCAGTCAGTTCTTTTTCAAACATTTTCTGTTCGATATCAGATAAAGACTGCTCTAATTCAATAAGAATGTGCTTCAGCTCGCGGTACCTGCGGTTGGCATTAATAAGGGTTGTATCTTCAACCTGTTCAGAGCCCAGGTCATCGGGTAATTCGTTAATAATGGTCGCGGCCATTTCGGCAAACTCTTTAACCAGATTTTCTGCATCGCTGATGTATTCTTGTTCTAATTCAAAACGATCAGTTTCTGAAACGCGCTGAACAATGCGGCCCTTAACCTTCTTCATCTGCTCGGGCAGTGAACGTTGCAGAAAGGGCAGACCAAAGTGTTTGCGCCGGGTGGTTTTCAGATTCAGCACATCACGCCCGAGATACAGCTTATCTTTGTAATTGGCGGGAAGGTCAGAGCGATTAATTGTATAAAGTTTTATTTCAAAAGAGTCTTCGAAGCCCTCAATAGGTACGAAGCGGGCAATCAGAACATAGTCATTAAGAGCGATGTAAAACGAATTCGTCTCAAGCAGAGATGAGTAAATCGAAAGATCATAAATAAGATAACGCTTAACTTTTTCGAGCGCTTCTTGATGGTTACTCAGGTGAAATGACAGGTTTTCAATTTCTTGTTCAGTGGCTTCGCCCGTGGTGATATACTGGTAAGATGGCGTGATTAAGGCCCGGCTACCGGCCAGAAAGAACTCAAGATAGAGGTTATTAAATACCTGCAGCTGATAAAAATCCATATCAAAGTTAGGAACTTTGAGCATTTCTAGTTTGATCAGTTTTTCAAGAGTCTGCATGATAGATAGCCTCTAACATGCAAAAAGAAGGTGCCCGTAAAGTACTTTTTAGGGGGCAAATATACTGTCAGGCCAGCTCGTTAATGCTGGTTTCTGAGCGAATGGTTTCGCTGACCGGTTCATCGAGTTTTTCAATAGTCAGCGGGGGCAGGCTCTGGCTCTCAGCCGGATTGCTAACGGCCTGAAGAGTCTGCAATCTTACAGAAGGCAGCGGTAAACTGTTTATCTGCATTGACTTAAGATAACCAAGGCTGTAATTTGCAGCAACATTTCACCAATATTGGGCTTATCGAAAATTATTGACATCATAGCGGGCATAAAGACGATAATTACCCAATGGCTGGTTATTATAAACGAATCAAAGGTAAAAATTACGACCGCGAGCTGATTGAATTGGCTGACGATGCGGTGGCAGGCAAGGGTGATGGCCGTATTTCATTAAGAGATGCGAAGGGCCTGCTCGCCGGGGTGAAAGACGCTGACTCATATACAGATATTGAGAAGCGTACCATGAAGTATATTCGTGACAAATACAAATTTACCAAAGAAGCCGATAAGTGGTTTCGCACTGAGATTCGTAAATGGGCCGGTAGTCGAGGTTCGCGAAAAGCCAAGACTAAAACCAAAAGCAAAGCAAAGGCAGCGCAACGAAAGAAACGGGCGGCAGCGCCGGCTGCAGTTGAAGACATTCCGCCATTGCCGAGCACCATACCAGAACCCTCACCGGTTCTTGCTGCCGAGCCGCAAGAAGACGAAGGTAAAGAGAAAACTGCATTCTGGAAGATTCTGTGGATTATTCCTCTGATTATTGTATTGTTTCTCGCATATTATGTGAAAAACTGTAAGGGCAAAGAACAGACTGGCACTGAAACCAGCACCACTAAGGCTGCTACAACAACCACTGCTGACGAAAGTACCAAGAAAGCAGAAGAAAAGAAAGCTCAAGAAACTCAGAAAAAAACTGAAACAACTACTACGACACCTGGTAAAAAAACTGTTTCAGCCCGGCAGGTTACCCGCACAAAGATTGCTTTTCGCAAGGGCAAGGTCGTAATTTCAAAAAGGGGGCAGCGGGCCCTTAAACCTGTGGTTACTTATCTGGCCGAAAACCCGGGGGCAAAGTTAACGATCATTGGCCACACCTGTACTGTTGGCGGGCACAATGTGAATGACCCGCTCTCGAAAAAGCGGGCCGATGTGGTCGCCAATTATCTGACTTCTCAGGGGGCTTCAGCTGACCAGATCGTGAGCAAGGGCATGGGCCAGAGAAAACCCATCGCCAGCAACCGCTCACGCAGAGGTCGCCGCAAAAATCGCCGGGTTGAATTTCGTCTACAGTAAACCCGGCACCGGCCTCTGGCTGGTATAACTGATGTTCTCTTCAATTTTCAGGTTCATCAAGTATGTGCGCAGCTTTTTTATTAATTTTGGCAATCACCTTTATTCTGAAAAATCAGAAATAAAAACTAATATCATTTCAAACCGCATCTTCTCGTTCAGCATGGGGCAGCTGGTAGTGATCATAGGTGTGATGAGCTATATTTTCTTTGCAGAAAAGGGGGCCATCACCCAGAAGCAGTATCTTCTAAATGTAATTCCTGCTGTATCGACTCTGCTGATACTTGCGGTCTGCTACCTGTTAAAAAATCTGCTGCCCTGGGCCATCTTTCAATATTTTGCCTACCTCGCCGGCATTGCCTATGTCAGCGGCATGAGCATGATGCACGGTAAAGATGCGGGCATACAGTTTTATCTGTTTGCTCTGGTGCCCATGCCCTTTTTCGGGCTCGCAGCCCATAGAAAACTGAGCATTTATCTGGGGGCCATATTCTGTGTTTTTACGGTCGGTGTCGTGCTCTATGCCCAGAATCAATATCCACCATTCAGCCCTCTTAAAAGAGAATATCAATTCTATATTTATCTTGCTGCCATTGTCAACGCCCTGCTTACTCTTTACTTCAGCTCTTTCTATCTTTTCAGCCAGACCAACATAACTGAAAAAGAATTGGTACAAGAGAGAAACAAATCAGAGAGCCTGCTCAAAAGTATTCTACCTGAAAAGATAATTCACCAGATTCGTGAGAAAGGCAGAGCTGACCCGGTGCATTTCAAGTCAGCTACGGTATTGTTCACAGACTTTGTGGGGTTTACCAGAATCTCTGAAGAGCTTTCTGCCCAGAAGCTGGTTGAAGAGCTGCATGTAAGTTTCTCGTATTTTGACACCGTGATGCGCCGTTATTCTCTAGAGAAGTTGAAGACAATCGGCGATGCATACATGGCCGTGGGGGGCCTGCCTGAAAAAAACAAAACTCATGCCATTGATGCAGTGCTGGCCGCTCTTGAAATATTGACCATCATGAAAGAGGTGCGCAAAACTAAGCAGGCTAAAAACGAAAAAGCCTGGCAGATTCGTATTGGTATTCACACGGGCCCCCTGGTAGCCGGGGTTATTGGCGAAGAAAAGTTTTCTTATGATGTCTGGGGTGATACAGTAAATACCGCCAGCCGAATGGAATCAGCAGGTGAGCCCGGTAAGATTAACATCTCTAAAGAGACCTATGAGCAGGTAAAAAAGTTTTTCGCCTGTGAAGCACGGGGCAAAGTAGAAGTGCGGGGTAAGGGCAGTCTCAACATGTATTACGTGAACAGTCTGAAAGGTGATATGGTTTCTGAAATTGATGACCGCCTGCCTAATCAGAAATTCGAAGTGGCCTACCGTCAGATGCAACGTGAAGAAACCTTTACTGATATGTTCATGCAGGGTATGAAGCGTTTTCTTGATGAAGATTACGTAAGTAAGCTGACCAGTCTGGTTGCTGATAAGATTGGCAAGATAAAAAAGAAGTAATCAGCTGATTACAAACTCATCGCTGAATTCAGAGGCCGGCTTAACCTCTAGCACCTTGCCCAGTTGGGTCATGTTAAAAATTTTTTCTACCGGGCTGCTTAAACCAATTACAACGATACGTTTCTGCTCATTTTTCGCGGCCTGATTAATTCGAATTAATGCACCAATGCCTGAAGAATCCATATGTTTCACACCAGTCAGGTCAAGGCCGATGAGTTGATATTCAGCAAAGAAGGTGTCGCGTATGAGGTCTTTTTCAAAGCTCTGGGCATTCTCTATGGTGATGGTACCATTAACCTGAGCTCTAATGGCTTTGTAGCGGGGATTTTTAGTGAGTTCAAATTCCATCTTCTTTGCAGTCTCAATACCAGACTTGCAGGCCCTGTAAAGCATTGCGCCTTGCCAAAAGCAGATTTTTTTAGTATATTGTTAATGGTTGTGGGTTCTTACCGAAAACCCTCAAAACAACAACAAAGAGGTAGACTCTGATGAATAACCAATTACGAAATGTGCTGGTATGCACTGACGCGTATAAAGCGTCTCATTTCAAACAAATTCCCCCTGACGCAGAAGCTTCTCGCTTCTACTTAGCCCCTCGAAGAAAACTGCTGGGTGCCGAATATGATGACTTTATCATGTTTGGTCTCAGTTACTTCATTAAAAAGTATCTCGAGCGACCCATCACCGAAGTTGATATTCAATATGCCCATAAAATTTGGGATCATTTCAACGTGGGCGGGGGCGCTTATCCTTTTCCTTACGAGGCGTTTCAGCGCATCGTTGATGATTTCGATGGCAGGCTGCCCATTACCATCGCGGGTATTCCCGAGGGTATGGCTTTCAGCGAGTACAATACTCCCATTGCCATCATTGAATGCCATGAACCTGACCTTACCTGGCTGCCGGGTTTTATTGAAACCGCTCTGCAGCGGGCCGTCTGGTATGGCTCAACTACGGCCACCATCAGTCGGAATGTGAGAAAGTATCTTCACCAGCTCTATGAGAAAACTGTTAAACCCGATGACTTCTTCACTCTCGATTTTCGACTGCACGACTTCGGGGCCCGCGGGGTTTCTTCAGGTGAAAGCGCTGCTCTGGGTGGGCTGGCTCACCTGATCAACTTCAACGGTACCGACACTATGGAAGGTGTGGTACTGGGCACTGAGGTTTACAATATAGATGTGGCTGAGCTGGCCTGCAGCATTCCGGCGGCTGAGCATAGCACCGTAACCTGCTGGGGCAGCGATATGAACCACGAGCGTAAGGCTCTCGAAAACATGATCAAACACTTTGGTGATGGGCCTCTATTTGCCTTCGTCTCTGATTCTTACGACTATAAACGTTTTGTACGAGAGGTCTGGTGTCACCCAGATATCATTGATGATGTACGCAAAGCTGGTGCCACCCCTGTGGTTCGCCCCGACAGTGGTGACCCCAATGAGATGGTGCTATACGGGTTGACTCATCTTGCCGATGCCTGGGGTTATGAGGTCAACGACAAAGGGTACAAGGTGCTCAATGGTATTAACGTAATTCAGGGTGATGGTATGAACTCTGAAAGCGTCGTGAAGATGTACGAGGCTGTGACTAAAGCTGGCTTCAGCCCCCAGAATGTGGCCGTAGGTATGGGGGGCGGCCTGTTACAGAAGCATAATCGTGACTTCATGAGCTGGAGCATGAAGATGTTTCAGATCAAGCGCGATGGCCTGTGGCACAACGTGCAGAAAACCCCGGTAACCCAGCCCGAAAAAAAAGCGTGGAACCCCAGCAATGGGGTGAACAGCGAAGATTTTATCAGCTATTACGATCACGGTAAGATCAACCCTGATATCTTCGATTTCAAGGCCATCAGGCGGCGGGCCCGTGATTTTACAGAGAAATGAGTAAGCGCGGCTGGCAAGATAAGAAGGTCGGCAGCGGCAAAAATGTGGCTGTAGTGATTGGGCGGTTCTCGCCCTTTCACAACGGCCATTTGCACGTGGTAGAGACTGCGGCGGCTGAAAATGATTATCTGGTAATTGTGTTTGGCTCGGCCCGGCAGGCCCGCACATTCAAGTCGCCATGGTCAGATAACAACCGGGTGGCCATGATCAACCAGTGTTTTACCGAGCGTTTTGGTGATAAGGTGCAGATACGTTTTGCCGGGGTGCAAGACCACTATAATGACTATCACTGGGAGAAAGACGTAGTCAATAAAGTGATCGCGGCTGCCTCATTGCAGCCAGGTGATAATGTGACCCTTTATGGTTATGAAAAAGATACCTCAAGCTATTACCTGCGTATGTTTCAGCAGGCCTATGAAGGGGTGCACTGGTCGTTCAAGGCCGTCGATTCAGTTGATAACATGCATGCGACTGACATCAGGCATTTGATTTTTACTGAAGAGAAAGCCGGTCTAAAAAAATGCCAGGGGTCTTTGCCTGAGACTGTTTATGAGTATCTACAGCACAACTGGCTTGGCAGTGCAGAGTTTGCGGCCATGCAGAAAGAATATCTTTTTATGCAGCAGTATCAAGAGCAGTTCAAAGGTCTTAAGTATGCCCCAACCTTTCTGACTGTAGATACAGTCATCATCGCCCAACGTTCGGTGCTGTTGATTCGGCGTAAAGAAATGCCGGGCGAGGGTCTGTGGTCTCTGCCCGGCAGTTTTGTGGGCCAGCATGAGCGCCTGCAAGAAGCAGCCATACGTACGGCAAAGCAGAAGGCGGGCATTAAGTTGACTGAGCAGCAGTTAATCAGAAGCTGCTATATGGATAAGCCAAACCGCAGCCTGCGGGGCCGTACTCTGACCCATGCATTTCTATTTGAGCTAGAGAAGCAACCTGGCAGCAGTAAGGGTGAATGGCACCCCATCTCAAATATTGATGTACTTGAAGGGCATATGTTTGAAGATCATGTGCAGATTATTGAAAGGTTGTGTTTTAACTGATTATGCTGAAATCGAAATGGGCAAAAATTGCTGCAGGCTTTGCTGTTGTTGTACTGTTACTGGTCATAAGTTTATATCGCAGCGATGTTGAACTTGCTGAGCTGAAGAAAAAGTATACCAATGAGCACTCAAAATTTCTGACCCTTGAAGGGGTTGAGGTGCACTATCGGGTTGAAGGCAGCGGGCCCTGCTTGACTCTATTACACGGCACCGGTGCTTCGCTGCATACGTGGAATGACTGGGTCAAAGAATTAAAAAACGATTTCAAGATTATCAGGCTTGATCTGCCTGCCTTTGGCATTACCGGCCCTCACCCTGATGCAGACTACAGCGAGAAACGGTATGCCACCTTCGTCAAAGAATTTCAAGAAAAGCTGGGTATAACCAGATGTCACCTGGCTGGTAACTCACTGGGTGGCCTGATCGCGTGGAACTACGCGGCAGAGTATCCCCAGAACATTGATAAGTTGATTCTCATTGATGCGGCTGGCTACAGTAAAAAGCCCGTGTTCATTCTAAAGCTGGCCCGCACCCCGGTAATCAGCACGGTACTTTCAAAGTTGACCCCCCGGTTCATGGTGAGCTCAAACTTAAAACAGGTTTACTATGACCAAACGAAAATCAGCGAAGAGTTGATTGACCGCTACTACATGATGACCCGGCGGCCCGGCAACCGCCAGGCCTTTATTGACCGGGCCAAAACCGTTTATACCAAAGACTCGCCCCGAATAAAAGCGGTCAAGGCCCCCACTCTGGTTATGTGGGGCCAAGACGACGCGTGGATACCCGTCGAGCATGCGGCCAACTTTAAACGTGATATCACCAATTCAAAGGTTATCATTTATGACAGGGCTGGCCATGTTCCCATGGAAGAGATACCCCAGAGAACGGCCCGCGATGCCCGTGAATTCTTAAAAAAATAGGGCATATTTGCATATTCAGTGTTTCTTATTTGTATGGGGATACTAAGAGTCTTAACAGCCACTGTGTTTTTGTTACCGGCATTGCTCTCAGCAGAGTCTGTTCGCTGCAAAAGCCGTCTTATTCAGGCGGGCGATTCACGCCTGAAGGTAAAGTCGTTGTGTGGTGAGCCCCACGACAAGTTTCAAATGAAAAAGAACGTTTATATTCATCGCCGTTTTATTTTTCGCAATCGAACTACCCAGCAGAACCGCTATCTGGCCGAAGAGTTTGTTGAAGAGTTTGAAAGACCGCTGCAAAACGATCATAAACACGAATACATTCGTAATCACGATTTCAGATCACAGCCCGTCTTGAAAACCAGAACGGGCCGCGTCTATAGAAACACCTCGATCACCACTAACGCTACTACCCGCGAGTTCTGGGAATGTGAAAAGTCACAGGTTTTCATCGAAAAATGGAGCTACAACAAAGGCCCCGATCGATTTATAAGGCATTTGTATTTTCAAGATGCGAAGCTTGTCAAAGTTGAAACCGGCGAGTATGGTTTCTAAAACCAGCTCTTTGCACACCGCCCAAATATCCGACATAATCAGCTGATTTTTTCGGCAAATTTCGTTTAGTTTTAATCTATACATCCGTATAATTACTTAGAAGCGAGGGGTTTTTCTTTTATAAGAAACGTACCGATCTATTAAACCTACCTGCGTAATTACTATGTTTAACAGGGCTTTTATATCGAAGATTCTTATGTCTGGGTTTCTGCTGGCCACTCTGGCGGGTTGCAGTGGCAAGACGTACTCAGAGCTTTTAAAAACCATTGAGACAGCGGTGACCTCTGGCTCTAATAATGCCGTCAGTGCTGACGACCCTCTGCAGGTGGTCTCAGTGGTGGCTCTCAATAACACCACGGTGCAGATCACTTTCGATGAAGCGGTCACCGAAGATGTTGCTGAACTAATCGCTAATTATACTATCACTTATACTGGTGGTACTCTTAACGTTGTCTCGATTGTCAGAGACCCTTCTAACAAAGCCATTGTTTATTTAACTACGGCAGCCCAGGCTGCTGGCACCACTTATACCCTGACTGTAAACAGTAATGTCAACGGTGAAGATGGTTCAAGCCTCGATACCTCGACGGCCACCCAGACCTTCACCGGGGTAGGCACAGTTGATACCACCGGCCCCGTGGTTACCGGGGTAAACTCAACTTCAGCTACGACCGTAAGTGTGGTCTTCAATGAAGAAGTAAATGCCGCCACTGGCGAAGTTAACACAAATTACGATATTTATACCGATGCAGCCTGTACTGCGGGCAACATAAATGTAACAGGTGCAGTGCGTGACCCGGGTAATTTTGCCCGGGTTTTTCTGACCTCAAATACCCAGAGTGCCGGTATTCTCTATCTGCGTGTGCAGAATGTGCAAGACCTCTGGGGCAATGCCATGAGCGGTGTCACCTGCCGTGCTTTTACAGGCACAGCCGACGCTGACCCCACTGTGGTGGGCGCATCACTTGTTAACCCTACGCAGTTTACGGTCACTTACAGCGAAGACATGAACAGCGGTGATGCAGACCTTACCAATGCGGCCCGCTATTCTGTGGGCAGCTGTACCGGTGGCCGCTCGATCGCGTCTGTTGACAGCGTTATCATCGTCTCGCCTACTTCGGTGCGGGTAACCTTCACCAACAATGATCTGGTAGACAATGATGTTTGTACTGTTACTGTTACAAACAATACGGTATCAGATTTAACGGGCAACACGGTAAAAACCGGTTCGAATACCGCGAACATTACCTATCTGTCTACAGATACCGTTGCCCCCACTGTAAGCAACGTCGTTGCTACCAACAATATAACCTTTCAGGTTACCTACTCAGAGCCGGTTGATGAGACTATTGCCGAAACGACTTCAAATTATACAATTACCGCGGCTGATTCTTCTAGCCTCAACATTGTCAGTGTCGATTGTGGCGCTGGCCCAACTGTAACCACCTGCAATATTACTACAGCTTCTCAGGCGAATACCACTTATACCGTTTCAATACAGAACCAGCAAGATGCAGCGGGCAACACCATGTCGCCCTTTACCTCAGCCCCTATTAATGGTGACCCACTGCCCCAGGTGAGCAGTGTGCAGGTGATTGATGGTGATACCATCTATGTGGTTTTCAGCGAAGTTATTGCCAATGCCGGGGTAACCGGTGACTACAGCATACCAGGCCTTACTGTTACAAATGCTACTCTTCTCGGTGCACCTAACAATAATACGGTAAACCTTACTATATCTGGTGCCACCCCCATGACCGAGGGCCAGACCTACACATTAACTGTGACCAATGGCTCTACCAATATTCAAGATGCCAATGGTAACCAGGTTGATGCCAGCGCAAATAGCGCCACCTTTGGTGGCGACGGGGCGCCCACTGTTTCGGGGGCCAGCAGCCCTTCGACTACAACCGTGGTGGTTACTTTTTCAGAGACTGTCTCGGGTGGGGCTACCACAACAGGCAATTATACCTTCAACAGTTGCCAGACGGGTAACCCCATAACCACTGGTGCTACCCAGGTTTCAGCAAGCAGTGTTCTGCTGGTAATTAACCCCAACGGGGCTACAGATGGCAATTGTACAGTGCAAGTGGCCAATGTTGCTGATCTAAATGGTAACACAGTAGGTGCCCCAAATTCGGCTACTTTTACTTATACAGCTTCTGTGGCTGGCGATACCACGCAGCCCCAGGTTGCAGGGGGCTCTTCTGTAAATAATAACACTGTAAGAGTTTTCTACAATGAGCCGGTTGATATCACCTCTGGTGGGGCCACCGATGCCCGCAACGGTTCAAATTACAGTATACCTGGTCTGACCATCAGTGGCGTTAGCTGTTCAAGCAGCACAGTCTGTGACCTAACGACCACATCGCAATCAACCACGTCTTACACTGTTACAGTCAGCAATGTAACTGATGCTGCTGGTAATGTGATTGACCCAGCCGCAAACAGCGTGACTTTCACTGGCACCGCCAACCCAACCGATACAACTGCACCAACAGTAATCTCGGCGACCCTAATTGATCAGGTGACCGTTGAGATTCTGTTTTCAGAAGATGTTGATGCTGTAACCGCTCAGGCCGCCACCAATTATTCAATATCACCAGCCCTGAGTATCAGCTCTGCAGTTCAACAGGCAGATCAATCAAGAGTTCGTTTGAATCTTTCTGCCCCGGCCAGCGGTAGCTCAACCACTTATACGGTTACCGTCAGCAATATTGTTGATATAGCTTCTAATCTGATTGGTAGCCCCAACAGTGCTACTTTCAATGGTGTCGATGTCGATACCACAGCACCCTTTCTGGTTTCGGCCCTTGTTACCGGCGCATCTGAGCTGACCGTAACCTTCTCAGAAGCAATGACATCAGCCGAGGTCAGCAACATCGCCAATTGGTCTATTACCAATGGTGGGCCAGTCACTGCGGCCAACTGCAGTGGTAACCCGGTTTGTGTGCTCACAGCCACCAGTGCCTTCAGTAACGGTAATCATACTGTAAGCGCAAGCAACGTAACTGATTCTGCTGGCAATCTGATTGGTTCACCTAATTCATTAACCTATACTGTAGCAACCGGTACACCTACTGTAACCAGCGTAACCTCAAGTAGCGCCAATGCCACCTATGTGGCCGGCAACGCCATTGATATCACAGTCAATTTCAGCGAGCCAGTCACTCTCAGCGGGGGCAATCTGCAGGTCACCCTTGATACAGGCGTTACGGTTAACATTGCACCGTTTGGGCCGGCCAGCAGTGCCTCGGCTACTTACATTGTAGCTGCAGGCAACGCCACAACTGACCTGAACGCGACCAATGACCCGCTCACTCTTTCGGGGGGAACCATTGTCGATGGGCAGTCGAATGCTGTAGACTTAGACATTCCCGGTGGGCAGAACATTGCTGATTTGAAAAACATTATAATCGACGGTGTTACCCCCGGTATAACCAATGTGACTGTGCCTGGCGCTATAGCCGATGGCACCTATGGTATTGGCCAGGTAATCGAAATTCATGTGACTTTTAACGATGGTGGGGTCACCATTGATACAGCGGGTGGCACGCCTACTCTGACTCTGAATTCAGGCAGTGGCCGGGTGGCAACCTATGATGCCGCTGATGGTGATAACACAGCCACTCTCAAAGTTTTTAAATATACTATTCAACCTGGTGATAGCAGCGCTGATCTTGATTACACCTCAACGACCGCCCTGGTTACAAACGGGGCGACCCTGCGTGATACCTCAGGTAACGATGCTGATTTAACTCTACCAGCCCCTGCTGGTGCAGGTTCACTGGGCGCAAACCGCGATATCGTGGTCGATACCAGCCAGCCTACAGTTACTTCTGTTACTGTAGCACAGGGCAGTGGTACCTATAATGCAGGTGCAACTCTGAATATTCAGGTGAATTTCTCTGAAAACGTGACTGTTACAGGTAGCCCGCGCATTACTCTTGAAACCGGCTCAACAGACGCGGTGGTAACTTACAGTTCAGGCAGTGGTTCATCAACCCTGGTCTTTGACTACAACGTGGCCTTTCCCCAGACTTCGGCTGATCTTGACTATATCTCAGCCTCGGCGCTGAACCTTTTCGGCGGAACCATTCAAGATACCCATTTTAATGGTGCCATTACCACCTTTGCGGCCCCCGGGGCTACGGGCTCTATTGGCGCCACCTATGACATTATCATCGGAACTTCACAGGCCCAGTTTGCCGCTGCTTCATCAAACGGGGCCGAGAGCGCAACGCCTGCTAATCTTGATGTAAGCCTCAATGCGGCCAGTGCAACAGATGTGGTGGTTGCCTATTCTGTAGCCGGCACTGCCACCGGTGCTGGCACAGACTATACCCTTGCTGCAGGCAGTCTGACCATCACCGCAGGTCAGAGTACCGGTACAATTTCAGCAACTATCGTCGATGACAGTATAGATGAATCAGACGAGACCATTGTCATAACCCTGAATTCAGTAGGCTCAAATGCCTCGCTGGGTGCCACTACTGTGCATACCTATACCATCAATGATGACGATACCAGCACTCTCAATTTCACAGCTGCCACCTCGAACGGGGCTGAAAATATCACACCGGCAGCGATCGGGGTAACGCTCTCTGCGGCCAATGGGGCCGATGTAACGGTGAACTACAGTGTGGGGGCAGCGTCAACGGCCCTTGGTTCTGGTACTGATTATACCCTGGCTGCAGGTACGCTGACGATTTCTGCAGGCTCAACTGTGGGAACCATTAACGCTGTAATCGTAGACGATAACCTTGATGAAAATGCTGATGAAACCATTGTGGTTGAGCTTTCGG
>CAZHLC010000026.1:0-13098 GCA_964532545.1 uncultured Leptospiraceae bacterium
CTGTGTTCATCTGAATGCGGGTTTTGCCCATCTGTTCACGAATTTCTTCGAAAGTCAGATTGTAATCGTTGTAGATATCTTGCAGCATTACCTGCTGGCTGCCCATCAGGGTGCCGATTTTAATCTCAAAATCGGCCAGGGCTTCATCGAGCTGCTGGCTCTTGGCAACTTCAGTTACGATTTTGTCATGCAGCCCGGCCCGTTTATCATCAAGTTTTTTGATAGCATCTTCAAGAGATTCAATTTTTTTCAGCTCTTTTTTCAGGCCCTCTTGCAGCTCTTTTACCTGGTTCGACAGCGTCTGGCTTTCTTGATTCTGCTTCACAATCTCAGCTTCAATCTGTTTGAGCTGGTCGGTAAAATATTTCAGCTGGTTTGATTCGTGTTCATGCTGTTCTTTGAGGGTCTCTTCGCGTTCTTTAACATTCTGCTGGCGCAGCTCAAAGTTGCGAATATCGCCCACAATGGTTTCGCGCCGTTTAATTAATGAGGTCTGCTGTTCGCGCAGAAACTGCAGGCGCTCTTGCAGATTGATTTTTTCTTTGTCTAGCTGCTCATTCTGTTTTTCAATCTGCTCTATTTGCTCATCGAGTTCTTCTTTTTTCGAATGAATACCACCGGCTTCGAAAATCTGATGCAGCCCCTGGCTTGACTGAAACAGCACGTTGATTCTTTTCAG
Organism: uncultured Leptospiraceae bacterium; assembly: GCA_964532545.1. Taxonomy (GTDB): domain Bacteria; phylum Spirochaetota; class Leptospiria; order Turneriellales; family CAZHLC01; genus CAZHLC01. Next base: position 680 of record CAZHLC010000026.1, read on the forward strand.
TAGGTTATCTTTGCCATAGTCTGCGGCCATCTTGCTGGCTAGATCGCGCAGGCTGGCCATGTTGTTGTTCTCAACAAAACTACCGAGCTCTTGCAGGTCTTTATCAAACTCTTCAACCAGTTTTACCAGCCCACTGTGGTTTTCTTGCTGGCGGTCATAAAGCTTACGCCACTGCTCTTTTTCGGTTTTGAGGGTATTGAGCAGGTCTTCAATAACCACACCCAGGTTCTGTCTCACTTCTTTGAGTTTTTCAACATTGTCTTGCTGGGTCTTTATCTTTTCGCCGATGCTGTCGCGGGTCTGCTGGCTTTCTTTATCGATGTTCTCAAGGTCTTTTTCAACCTGCTGCTTCGAGGCAACTGCACTTTCAAGTTGCCCCTGCAGTTCAAGGGTCAGCTGGCTCTGGTTACCCAGCTCTTTTTTCAGTTCTTGTACCCGGCCATCTACCGATTTAATCTGCTCAGCCAGTGAAGTTTTCTGTTGCAGCAGCTGTTTGCTGGCTTCATCTGCTTCTTCTATGGTACGGTTCCACTGGTTGATTTTTTCACGGCTCACCTGATTGTTTACATCTTTTTCATGCAGCTCGGCCCGTTTTTTCTCTTTGTCTTCTTCGATGAAAGAGATCTGTTCTTCGGCCAGCAGAATCTTCTGCTTACTTTTCTCTTTATCTTCTTTCTTTTTGTCGTGTTTGGCGTTAAGTGAATCAAGATTATTTTCTATTTCACTTATTGTTATTTTTCTTTTTTTAAGTTGTTCTTCTTTTTGCTTGGCCAGCAGGTCGTTGTAAATCTCGGTGCGGTTGGCCTGGTCTTTTTTATAGTTCAGCTGACGTTCAAGCTCGCGTATCTGATCATTAACCCGGGTCAGGTTGCTGGCGGTGTTTTCTAGATCTTTTTCGGCGGCTTCTTTCTGAGATTTGAACTTTGAGACACCGGCCGCTTCTTCAAAGATGAGCCGGCGATCTTCTGGTTTACTTGAGAGTATCTGGTCGATCTTACCCTGCTCCATAAAAGAGTAAGCAGATTTACCGATACCAGTATCCATCAATTGATGTTCGATTTCTTTACGGGTAACTTTTTTATCGTTCAGCAGATACTGGCTCTGACCATCGCGGTAGAGGCGGCGGCCGATTTTCAGATCATCGGCATCAAGTGCAAACAAACGCTGGCTGTTATCAAACAGCAGACTCACTTCGGCGTAGCTGGCCGCCTTTTTATGTTCAGTACCTGAGAAAATCACATCAGTCATGGTTTCACCCCTGATTGATTTTACCGATTTCTCACCCAGCACCCACTTGAGGGCATCAAGTATGTTTGATTTGCCGCAGCCGTTGGGCCCAACCACTGCTGTTATGGTGTGGTTAAAACCCAGGCGGGTTTTGCTGGCGAAAGATTTAAAGCCGTAGATTTCAATTTCTTTAACAATCATAGAGTTTTACTTGCCCCGTCTGTGGGTTTTTTCAATCGTATCTTATGTCGCATTCTATGCTACAGGGTCGCATAGCCAACTACATAATGCGCTCAGAGGGTGACGGGCATTTTGAGATCGCAGTTTCGCCTGAAAAGTCAAAAACCGAGGGTGATTTCAGGCCCATGATCAGCCCCCGCAACGCAGTGCGTGAAGCTGAGCGGGCCCTGGGGCGCTTTGTGCTGAAAAAGGGGCTGGTGGCCGTGGTTATGGGTGGGGCTTCGATGTTGCTTCTGCGCCAGCTGGCCCGGCAGAAAAAAGAGCAGGGTGGGGTGATTCTTCTGTTTGAAGCCGATGAGCTGCTGGCCACCCGCCTGTTTGATTTGTTTCCTGATGTTTATAATGAGGTATTTCTTATTACCCGGCTTAACCTGGCAGACTTGCCGGCCTTTATTGAGGCCTTTGATATCGAACATTTTCTGGGTTATCGCATTTTTAAAAACACCACCAGCGTCAGCATTGCCAGTGATTTCTATCTGCGGCTGGAAACTGACTTTAAAAAGACTTTCGCTTCACGTTTCTCAGATCTTTTCACCCGCCTTGAGTTCGAACCCAGGTGGATGTTAAACAGTCTGGCCCAGATCGCCCTGTTTGATAGAGCTATGCCCGTTAGCCGCTTATTTGATACCGGCCGGGGAAAGACTGCGGCTTTGATTTCTACTGGCCCTTCTTTAAGAGAGGGGCTGCCTTTTCTGCGGCGGCATCGCGATCGGCTGTTCATCGCATGTGTCGACTCGGCCTATCGCATTTTGCACCGCTCTGGCATTACCCCTGATCTAATTATCTCGCTTGATTCGCAGCCATTTACCATCAGGCACTTTCTCGGTCTGCCCCTGGGCAGACCGGGCCAGAAGCCTGCGCTGTACGCGGACCTGGTGGCTAACCCCCAGGTTACCACCCGCTGGCAGGGCCCTCTTTACTTTGGTCTGACGGCCCAGTACCTCGGGATCAGTGATGAAATAAGGGCGGTGACCCCGGGCAGTGACTTCGTTGAAGACCTGTTAAAGCAGTGGCATGGCGATTCGTTTTTTCTTGGTGATATACAGTCAGGCGGCTCAGTGGCCACCAGCCTGTTTGATCTGCTGCGCCAGATGAACTTTGATAACCTGCTTCTAGTGGGCCAAGACCTTGCCTATACCAACCGTGAGATACACTGTGTGGGTACCCACCATACTGATATCTGGCTCAGCAAAACCACCAATCGTACCCAGGGGCTTGAAAATATCAATAACCAGGTGGTGAAAAAGCGGCACATAACAATGGTAAGAACAGCAAGCTATGCTGCGCTGCCTGAAGATTATATTCTTTCACTCTACAAGCAGTGGTTAAGCGAGGCTGCTGCTAAAGTCGATTTTAAGGTGTTTAACCTGGCCCAGGCGAAGCTGCCCATTGAAAACTGTCTGCCCTTAGAGCTTGATGCCCTGGCCAGCGAAAACAACTGGCAGGTGCAACCGACGACCGATTTTCTAAGCAGTTCTGCCCAGAGCAGGGCCTTTCTGCAGGGCCTGCAAAAAATGAGTTTTGCTGAGGTGGCGAAGGTTCAATTTATGCAGAAGGTGGGGCGCAAGCACCGTATCACTGCTCTGCGCCGGGCCATGCAGGGCGAAGAAACCCAAGAGCATGAGGCCAAACAGCAGGCTGAGCAGCAGCTTTTCTTCGCTTATTTGCAGAGGCGGGTAGCCAGCTGGCTTCAGCTGCTTTAGTTGAAAATTCAGGGGTCGATGGCGCGCAATTTGCATGAGCCGTTGTTATTATCAAAAAAATAATTGACTTCAATCTGGTTATGTGTTAGTTTCTGCCCACTTAATTTTGCCCGTTAGAGAGATTTGAAATGATTTCAGAGCCCGAAGAACTTGATGTTTACGAAGACGAAGATACTGAAACTGAAGAACAAGAAGAAGTAATCGTCAGCTATGCCTGTGAAGAATGCGACTACAGGTGGGAGGCTACTTTCGAAGACGACGAACAGGCAGAGAGTGATAATCCCTATTGCCCCATGTGCGGCAGCTCTAATGTAACACAGATCTGAGGGGCCATGTCTCTAAGGCTGTCAATTCTCGGTTTTTTTCTGGTATCTTACCTTATGCTGCTATTGCTTAATACCGGCCGGGTCAACTTCAGATTTTTCTTTGTCGAGATGAGTATTCCCCTTTTCTTTATTATTGCCTTTGCCACCCTGTTTGGTATTCTAGTGGCCTATGTGTTTGTTTCGCTTGGCAGCCGAGAAAAACGGCTGCGAGACAAGGTCAAACATTACGAACGTTCAATTTTCAGCACGAAAAACGAAACAATCAAGAACCAGTAATTTCGCTTAAGATATCGTACTCTTGAATCTTACGATCGAGAGTAAGACGGTTAATGCCAAGCATCTTAGCGGTTTTGCTTTTGTTAAACAGATTCTTCTGCAGCACATAGAGAATCAGCTCTCTTTCAATCTGTGAAATAACTGCGTTGCGGTACTCACCTGGCTGGGCCTGGTTAAGCAGGTTTTTCATCCATGATTTGAGGTCAAAACTCTGGGCTGCCTGTGGCTGCTGGGGCTGGGGGGTGGCCACAGGTTCTTCGGTCTGGGGCCTTGGCTTTTCGGTGGGCAATTGAATATCGCCTGCCTCGAGGCTACGGTTGTGAGTTAGAACAATGGCGCGTTCAAGAATGTTCTCAAGTTCACGCACATTACCGGGGTATGAATACTGTTCGAGTTTCTGCAGGGCCTCGGTGGTAATACCATTTATTTTCTTTTTGTTTGCGGTGCTGATTTTGTCGATCAGGTGGTTGCAGAGCAGAGGTAGGTCTGCCAGGCGCTCGCGCAGCGGGGGAATTTCAAACTTAATTACATTGAGGCGGTAGTAAAGGTCTTCACGAAACTTATTTTCGGCCACCAGTTCTTCGAGATCTTTGTTGGTGGCTGCAATGATGCGCACATCAACGTTGTACACCTGGTTGCCGCCAAGGGGTGAGAATTCTTTTTCTTGTAGAAAGCGCAGCAACTTGGCCTGCAGCCTCATATCCATCTCGGCGATCTCATCAAGAAAGACAGTGCCTTTATGGGCCAGCAGAAACTTGCCCTTCTTATCTTCGTTAGCCCCGGTGAAAGCACCCTTTAAAAAGCCAAACAGTTCACTTTCAAGCAGGTCAGCGGGAATAGCCGCGCAGTTAATGCGAACTATGTGATTGTTCTTGCGTAGACTGTTCTGGTGCAGGGCGGTAGCAATAAGTTCTTTACCAGTGCCTGATTCGCCAATGAGCAGCACCGAGCTGTGCGAATCGGCCGCCATACGCATCTTTGAAAACAGTTCTTTCATGCTGGGCGCCGAGCCGATGATGTTGGTGAAACCATACTTGTTCAACAGCTGGCGCTTCAGAGTGATGTTCTCAACCTTAACCTCGTGGCTGCTCTGATCTATCAGAGTCTGAATCTGAATGGCCTGCGAGAAAAGGGTTGAAAGAATCTGCACTAGAAAGGTGAAGTCTTCAAATGTAGACTCAGAAGTGTAAGGAAGCTCCATACTGAAGACACCCTGAACTTCACCATTCAGAATAATAGGCGAGGCGAAGAAGCTGACTTTCTCACCGATATCTTTGCGGCCGCTTTTATTTATAAAACCCTGGTCTTTGCTGGTGTCAGAAATGCTGATGGCCTTGCCCGATGAAAACACTGAGCCAGTGATACCTTCACCCTTTTTATAGCGGCCCCTCTTGGCCTCTTCATCAGTATAGTTGGCATGGGCAATTATGTAGAGCTCTTTAGCAACTTTGTCATATAGATGAATGGCTGCCCGACTGAGGCCCATTTTCTCTTTTAATAAAGAGATAATCTCTTTAAAAACCGGTTCTATTTTCGGATGCTTACTGATGACCGGCCAGAGTTCGAGCAGAATGTTCTGAATTCTGGTTCGGTGAGTGAGATTAAAGATAACCTGCTGGTTTGAAAAGATCTGGGCTGCATAGCTGGCCAGCAGTTCGAGATACTCTACATGTTCTTTATTAAAAGCATCGAGGCGGTATGAATCTACTGAGATGACCCCGAAGGTTTTTTTACCCAGCTTGAGCGGTACGGCCAGCTCTGAACTGATATCTGATTTGATTTCAACGTAATGTGGGTCTAAGCTTACGTTACCAACATTACGGGTTTTACCCGTAAGAATACAGCGGCCGGTCACACCCTCACCCAGCTTGAGACGAACTTTTTCGGGTACATCGTGCTCAAGACCCCTGAAGGCCTTGATCTCAAGAAAGTCACGGTTTGAATCAAGCAGGGCAATGCTGCCTGTATCGGCCTTGGTGTATTCAATGGCCTGATCAAGAATTACCTGCAGCAGTGAGTCAGGGTTATCTTCTTGTAATAGGTTGAGGGTCACTTCATGCAGAGCAACCAGTGGATCATGAAAAGTAGACAACATGCTTACAATATAAGCATGGTTTAAAGTTGAGTCAAGGCGTCAAACTCATTGTTTTAATAGAAAGGGCCTGCGTACTTTTCAGTGGTTAACCTTGACAGTCACGATTTTGATTCTAGTTTAGCCCGATTTCATGCAGGCAATGGTTCAAAAGGCAGGCTCTAACCAGAAGGTACCCCAGGGGGGGCTTATTCTCGCCCAGGGTGACAATGCAAATATGCTGGTTCTGCTGAATCAGGGCACAGTTACCATTCGCAGTGGCGATAACCCTGAAAACCCCAATGCCGGCAAGTATGTCTATTCGATTCAGGGCCCGGCCGTGCTCGGTGGGGCTGCCCTGGCAGTCGGGGGCAGCTACAGCTATTCGGCTATTGCCGCCAGTGAATGTGTAATTTCTTCATACGCCAGCAATCGCGAAAACCTGCTGCAGATCTTCGCCTCAAAGCCAAACATTGCTATTCTCTATTTACGCTCGGCCTATAAAGATACGGTTGAAACCTTTAATAAAGTAAACAGCGCCAACACTTTTATGGAGCAGTTGATTAAAAGTCAAGATGCGCTTTCACTTGCTTTTTCAGTGTTGGCCCCAGAGAAGTTTCAAGAAAGTGCCGATGAGCAGGCGGTTGATCTTGGTAACCTTGACCCCGTGTTACCTCAGGCCCGCATCATTGTTGAAAACTACCGAGAAAAAGGTGGGTCAATAGCTGAGCCCCTTACTGCCCAGTTTATGCGGGCTGAACATTCGGCTATACTGGGTACCAGCTATGAGCCCGAGGCCCCCATCGACCGTGATGAGCTGAACTATCTACGACGTATGGTTTCTCTACCGGCCAATATTCAAAGTGCCATTGCGCAGAAAGATGCAACCTTTGTGCTAATGAGCGTAAACAAACTGGGCAAAATGCAGGCCCAGCTGATGAGCGAACTTGATAATACATTTTTAAAAATTCAGCAGGCTACAGAGTATACCATTGTAGGCCAGAATTCATGGCTTGAAAAAATTGTCATGAATGTTGAATTATTTCAACAGAACCTTACAACCATCAGTCATAATGACCTGTTTACCGTGGCTCAGTATCTGCATGAGACCATCAGGGTTATTCAAGACAAGTATAAGCGGGTGTTTGCTCTTCCCCTGCCGGCTGATATTAAATCATCTTTTGCTAAATTAACTGAGTTCTTGCAGCAGCAACCAGAACAAGAAGAGGCAGCACCAGAAGAATCTGCTTCAGCTGAGGTTACCGAAGATACTGCCGGCATACTTAAAGAGATGGCAGGCCAGGCCAAAAAGGTTTTTCAATGGGTTGGTCTACCCAACGATAAGTTTGTAGAGTTTCAGAAGGGTCTGGCCTCATTAAAAGAACTTAAGAACCCCCTTGATCATGAAGGTGATGCCCGCAAGCTGCGCCGTGGTCTCAACAATATGCATTGGGAGCTCTACGAGGCCGGGGCACTAAAATTTCTGAAAAACCCGGGTGAGCTGCCTACCTTCATGAAGATGTATTTCAATTTCGGTCTGATCGATGAAACTCTGCTAGAAGATGACCAGAATGTTTTTCTCTACAAACATGCCAACCATATAGACACGCAGTACCCCATTTTTACTGCTATTGAATGGTTGCAGCGGGTTTTCACCAATGAGTCGCCCACCAGTATCAATGAGCTGGGCCTTACCATGTTTGAGATACTCAAACAAGAAAACCGCGACAAAGGGTGGAAGCGTGAAAGCGATCTACCACCTGACGTAAATTCACCCGAGGCCCGGGTTAAGTTTGAAATAAAGAACATGATCGCCCCTACAACCAGGTTGACCTCGGGATCAATTCTGAACCATTTTGCCATACTGAGCAAATACACCATTACACAGAACATTCTGCGTGCCATGGTATCAAAAGATATTCTGGCTAAAGAGCTCGACCACCTTCTCAAAGTTGATTTCAGCGCCTTTCATCGCGAGGTATTGTTTGAGGTAAGTAAAGAGACGGCCAAACGCGAATTTATTCAGCTGCGGGTTTTACCAAACGTTGTGTTGGTGCCTTCGGCCGGGCCGGTATGTCAGGCCTGGCAAGACCGTGAGGGCAAGAATAGAACATCACCGGGGCGTTTGATGCTGCCATCTCTGGCCATGGCCGATCTGTTTACCATGCTGCTGCAGGGGGTTGGCGCACTAAGGTGGGAGACTGTGAAGACTATTCTCGGCCCCGACTGGAATAATATTTCGAAGTCTTCATTGACCGCTGATTATACTGACTACGTGCAGTTTTTCAAAAAGAACCGTGACCTTTCACCTGAAGCCAAAGAAAAGCTTTCTGCTGAATTCAAGCGGTTTCGTGATGATCGCCAGCGTTTTGTTAACGATTACCAGACCTGGGTCAAATATGAATCTGAAGGCACCCAGCGTTTTAACAAGGTTGCCCGTAAAATCTTTGCTAAACACATTCCTTTTTCGCTTGATATTCGTGATAAACTCTTAAAGCTACCCAGCTACACTGATATAATACAGAAATCGATCAATATTCGTAAACGAAAAGCCAGAGAACTTGAACCAAGATATAAAAAGTACCGTCAAGATAACAACGGCGTACTTGCACCTGAACTTGTTGAGACACATAAGTTTTATAATATGGAGTATTAACAGTTCAGAATGCTTTACAGCATTGATCAGAAAACGCCTTCTCTTGGCGAGAAGGTGTTTGTTGCCCCGTCAGCCGATGTTATTGGCGATGTGAAGGTCGGTGAAAGATCATCGATCTGGTTCAACTGTACTGTGCGTGGTGATGTTTTTCCCATTCGTATTGGCAAATACAGCAACATTCAAGATAATTCTGTTATACACGTGACCGGTGGCCGTTTTGCCACTGATATTGGTGATAACGTGACGGTCGGCCATGCTGCCAGAATTCACGGGGCTACTCTTCATGAGTACTCTTTTATAGGAATTTCTGCCACAGTACTCGATGAAGCAGTGATTGAGCCCTATGGTTTTGTGGCAGCCGGGGCTCTGGTTGCACCCCGCTTTACGGTACCAGAGAAAAGCCTGGTGGCAGGGGTGCCGGCCAAAGTAATCAGGCCCCTGAAAGAGGCTGAGATTGAGATGATCACGCGCTCGGCTGAAAAGTACGCCGAGCTGGCTGAAAAATACTCAAAAGGGTTAAGCGAAGTATGAACCAGACCGGTCTTGAATTTGATGCCATCTTGAAAGAAAGTCTCGATATGCAGTTAAAACGCATCGAAGACTCTTATGCTGACTTTATGAGCCGCGATGGTTTCAAAGAGTTACCCGATTTTTTTCGCAAACACCTTTATGCACCTGAAGTGAGAAAGCAGCGGGTCGAAACCATTGAAAAGTTCCGTGAGAGAACCCGCATTTCAGCTGGCTCAAAAGTTTCAGAAAGCCTTGATAATCTTATTAATCTCGCAAAAGTATCTGATGAGCTTGATAACATGGTGGCGCTCAAAGTGCAGGGTTATATCGAGAACGGTGAAGAGTTCAACCTGAAGACACTTGAGAAGGCCATGGGTGAAATTGGCAAAGCTGAAATAAGGCGTGAGCAGATCATCAGCCTCACTGAAGCTCTCGACTTCTTCTTTTCTTTGACCCAGATGTCTTTTGTGAAGCTGCTACTCTCACCTATTAAGATCGCCTGTAATGTTTTTGGCGCCGGGTTTATCGCCGATACCATTGAAGAAGGTTACCGGGTGGCCAAGGGCATTGATGATATCGCGCCCTTTCTGGCCGCCTTTCGAGAACGCGAAATCGAATACTGGAACCGGGTATTACCCGGCGCCCCCCTTGAAGCAATTACTGCTGACAATTGATGGATCTCAGCCCCCTTATCTTTTTTGCTCTGTTAGCATTGTCTGGTATTTTTTCTGGAAGCGAATCTGCTTTGTTCTCTCTTGATCTTTCTCAGCGTGAAGCCCTGAAAAAAGAAAGTGGCCCCCGGGCCCGGCGCCGTGCCCAGCGCATTATTCGCTACATAGCCAACCCTGAGCGCACCCTGGTTGCCATTTTGCTGGGTAACCTGATTGTTAACTTTACCCTGACAGAGGTGGGCCATGCCAGCCTGTTGCAGCTGGGTGTGCCAGAGCAGCATGTCTTTCTGGTATCTCTTGTTGCGATTACCCTGCTGCTGCTGGTTTTTGGTGAGATTCTACCCAAGGTATTTGCCATTCGTTATGCCCGCAGCTGGAGCCTTCGAGTAGCAAATCTGCTGCGCTTCTGGTTTATTCTGGCCCAGATGGTCGCCTGGCCAGTTTTCAGGCTGGCCCGCTTTCTGGTGAGCCTTATACCCGGCCAATCTAAGAGGCTGAGCGAACAAGAGCTGCACGAAGCTATTACTCTGGCTGATGAGCATGGTATACTGCAGCAGAAAGATATTCTGTTGCTGAAAAGATCTGTCACTTATCTGCATAGCTCTTCATATGATCTGATGTTACCCCGCTCACAGGTCTTCATGCTGCATCATAACACCACACCTAATCAGGCCAAAAAAGCTTTTCTTGAAAATGGTTATTACTTTTCTTTAATCTACCATGAAAAAGATGGTAACCTGCTTGGTTTCATTCAGACGCGTAACCTGCTGCGTGCACTTTTTAACCGCAATAAAACCATAAACAGCGTGCTGCAGCCCGTGCTGCATTTACCCGAAACCATGCCGTTGAATGAGGTGGTCGAAGCCTTTATCAAAAATAATACCGAAGTGGCTGCCATAACTACAGAAGCCGGTGAGCTTTCAGGGGTTATTACTCTGAAAAGAATTCTATCAAGGCTGCTGGGTGAAGATGCGAGGCTGCCTGCTCACCCTGACATCAAGCGGCAGGGGGCCCGGGCCTTTCGTATTGCTGGCAGTATCAGATTGAACGACTTTACTGAATTTTTTGGTATAAACCTTGAGTCTGAAAGTTCTGAGACTCTATCGGGCTTCATACTTGAACACCTCGATGGCTTTCCGCATGGTGATACTATTCTGCTTTATGAGAATCTTGAATTCTATGATATGCAGGTGAATAACTATATGATAGAGAAGCTGTCATTAAGGCTGAACCAGAGTGATTCTTGATATCAGTATCATTGCAAGCTGCTTTGTTGCCTCGGCTTTTTTCTCGGGCATTGAGACGGCCCTGCTGAGTCTCGGGCCCCTTAATCTGGTGCGGGGTAACCGTGAGCGGCTTTTCAATCTTTACCAGCAGAAGAGCAAGCTGGTGGCAACTGTTTTAATCGGCAATAACCTGACCATTGTATTGGCGGCCCTTGCGCTGCACGATATTCTGGGTGAACAGGTTGATCTTTTGAGCCGCGCGCTGGCCTTTTCTTTTGAGATACTTCTATTCTTTCTCATTGCCGAGGTTCTGCCCAAGACTATCTCAAAAAAACTTGATTTGAAGCTGCTAGACTGGTGTTATTTTCCTCTTATATTTTTTTATTATCTTTTCAGGCCGGTGAGTTCGCTTTTTCTCTATGTGACCCGTACACTCTTTCGCATTGTACCAGAGAACCGTGAACTGGTAAAAGAAGATATTTTCTATTTTCTTCAGGCCCAGATGCCCCATGACAAAAGCAACGTGACTGAAAATCTTCTCAAGCTATCATCAACTAATGCAAAAGAGGTTATGACACCACTGGGAATCATTTACTCTCTTGAAAAACATGCCACCGCAAAAGATGCGCTGATTCTGCTTGAGAAGACCCATTACAGTCGTTACCCTATTTATGAAGCCCGTGGTGATAATATCGTGGGTTATATCAATGTTGATGATTTGCTGAAACACCGGCCGAACAAACGCCTTGAGACATTCATGCATGAAGCCAGTTTTGTACCAGAGACGTTACCGGTTGACCAGCTACTGTTTCGTATGCAGAATGAAAACTTTCCCCTTGTATTTGTTGTGAATGAATTCGGGGCCGTTACTGGTATGATCACCCTTGAAGACATCGGCGAAGAACTGGTCGGCGACTTTGAAAGTGGCGAGCGCGAACAAGACAAGCCAGAAATCATTGCAGGCGAAGATGGTGTTTATATTATCGAGGGTCGCTGTGATATCGATGATTTCAATCTGCATTTTACCGTGCAGATTAAAAAAGAAGGTTTTGAGACTGTGGCCGGCTTTATTATTCATCACACTGGCCGAATTCCCGTTAAAAATGAAAGCTTTTCAATGAGCTTTGGCAATTTCGAGGTGCGCGAAGCCAATGAGAAAACAATTTTGCAGCTGGAATTTGTACCTGAAAATTGAGATTTTTTTATGAGATATAAGAGCATTATTTTGGCCCTTCAGGGGGCCAATGGTCATTTTAAGAGTGATAGAGTGATTATAGACCAGCAAATGGTCTATGTGGCGTGAATGAATATTTTTAATCGCATTTGGCAGTACTTTCAGTTCAAGGCCTTTATGAATCGTATGGCCGAGACCGAGATTATGCTCGATACAGTGCCCTCAGAATCTGGTAAGGGCCTGGGCAGTTCGCAGAGTTTTCAGAAGCAATGGCAGGTCATGGTAGAGAAACTACCTCTATATAAAGAAGAGCTGTATGCTCTGCGCAAGAATCTGCTT